>SKHV01000140.1 GCA_007116765.1 Prolixibacteraceae bacterium
AGCCAGTCGTAATTCGCAAGTTCACCGCCAATTATTTCGGCATCGTATATTTTGTCGTATGGTATTTCGGCATAAGTCAAAACCAGCGTAACGGCATCGTCCCAGGGTACACTGTTTGGGGGAGTATATACCGCTATTTTTGGTGCTTTTTCAAGCGAAATGGCATCCATATTTTGCGACGGGCTCGATATTTCGTTCAATATTTGATTGGTACGGCCATCGGCAATAACTTCAAACGAAACGCCTCTTATTAAGCATTCGTTTTCAATTTCCTGTACATAGGGGATTAAAAAACTTCCACCGCGGTAATTGAGCAACCATTGCATTTGCACATCGCGCTCAAGTGTCCAAAATGCTATTCCATATGCTTTGAGATGATCTTTCTGAGTATTGTCCATCGGAATTAAAATCGAAGCAGAAAACCCTGAAATGTGTATCAGTATAATTAGAATGAATATGATAAAACCCTTCATGTTTACTATTTTAAAAATTGTATCAAGTGATGCAACATACAAAAATAATTCCATTTATGGTGAAAATGTGCAGCGTAATGGAAAATTGAAGGGGAAAAATGGTGTTTTAAAATGGGATGTCGTCGTTTCCGTTGCTGCCCTGATTGCCGAAGGGGTCGCCGCTGGGAACAGCAAAGCTCGACATAGTGGCAGGAGCGCCGGGTTCTTCGTTCATTTTTGAGCTGAAGGTGACTGCTCCGCCACCCATTTCGAAATCGGCGGGAAATTCTTCCAAATCAGTAAATCTGGCCAGTTCTTTACGGAATTTGAGCCTAACATCGCCCACTGCACCGTTACGATGTTTGGCCACAATTATTTCGGCCACGTCGCGCAGGGAGTTGCCTTCTTCGTCTTCGGTGAGCCCGTAATATTCAGGGCGGTGAATGAACATTACCATGTCGGCATCCTGCTCAATAGCTCCCGATTCACGCAGGTCGGAAAGTTGTGGCCTTTTGCCTTCGCGCGTTTCAACCGAGCGGTTTAGCTGTGAGAGTGCAATAATTGGCACATCCAATTCTTTGGCAATGGCTTTGAGCGAGCGTGAAATTGTACTTACCTCTTGTTCACGGTTTCCGCGCATGTCCGAGCCGGCAGTCATTAGCTGTAGGTAATCGACTATTATTATGCCAATGTCGTGCTGCATTTTTAACCGACGGCACTTTGCCCTGAGTTCAAAAATAGAAAGGGCAGGGGTGTCGTCAATAAATATTGGGGCTTCGTCGAGTGTTTTAATGGCATTGTTGAGCCTGTCCCAGTCGTCGCCATGCAGGCTTCCTTTTTTGATTTTATCGCCACCAAGCTCCGATTCCGAAGCAATAATTCGGTTTACTAACTGTATGGACGACATTTCGAGCGAGAACATTGCCACCGGTTTTTTGTATTCAACGGCCATGTTGCGGGTCATTGAAAGTACAAAGGCTGTTTTTCCCATTGCCGGGCGTGCAGCAATAATCACAATGTCGGTTTTTTGCCACGCCGAAGTAATGCGGTCAAGCCGGGTAAAGCCCGAAGGAATGCCCGAAAGCCCGTCGGCACGCTTGCTGGCTTCTTCAATAAGGCTTACGGCTTCTTTCAATATGGGTTTAATGGGCTGGGTTTCTTTTTTGATGTTCCCTTCCGAAATTTTGAAAATAGCAGCTTCGGCCTCGTTTATAAGCTCATCAACATCTTTAGTTTCATCGTAAGCATTGGTTTGTATTTCGGAGCATGAGCGTATGAGCTCACGTTGTATGTATTTTTGAGCAATAATGCGGGCATGAAATTCGAGGTGGGCTGCCGAGGCTACCTGACTGGTAAGCCGTGTTATGTATAGTGGTCCACCTACTTTTTCGAGCAATCCGCGGTTTTTCAATTCCTGAGTTACAATGAGCAGGTCAACGGGCTTGTCTTCACTCGAAAGATCTTTTATAACTTTGAATATATCCCGGTGTTCTTCTTTGTAAAAGCACTCTTCTATTAACACATCGGCCACGCCAATAAATGCTTCGCGTTCGAGCATTAGTGCACCCAATACCGCTTCTTCAACATCAACAGCCTGTGGGGGCATTTTCCCCAATTGAGCGTTAAGTTGATCGAAGTTGCTTTGTTTCCTGTTTTTGTTGTTTGTATTGGTATTGACAGCCATTAATGTGAATTGTTAATCAGATATTTGAAAAAAAAGAACAAGGACTTCAAAATTATAAAAAATGAAGAAGCAATGAGGGGCTAAGATAAAATATTTCACTTTATTTTTCGAACGATTCCTCAATTACCTGGCTTACAATATTTTTGAGGTTTAGGCCCATCGCGTTTAGTTGTTGAGGGATAAAGCTTGTTTCGGTCATGCCCGGTACAGTGTTGATTTCCAGAAAGTAAAATTCATTTTCCTTTAAAATGAAGTCGATTCGGACTATGCCCTTGCAACCTATGAGTTTATATATTTGGGTGCTGAGCTTCTGGCATGCTTTAATTTTTTCGTCGGGCAGGCGGGCGGGAGTAATTTCGGTGGCTCCGCCTACTTTATATTTTGAGTCGAAATCGAAAAATTCACCTTGGGGAATAACTTCGGTAGGTAAAAACGGGAGCACTTCACCATTTAGTTCGCAAACTCCCACGGCAAGCTCCATTCCTTCAATATATTCTTCGCACAGGCAATTTCCGCTTTCGCCATAGGCTGCTTCAATTGCAGGTAATAACTCTTCGGTAGCTTTCACTTTGCTTACACCAAAGCTTGATCCCGCACCACTGGGTTTAGTGAATAGCGGCAAACCCAGTTCGCGGCTTATGGTTTCAGCGTCAATTTCATCGCCTTGTTGCAAATAAACCGAACGTGCCATTTTGAATCCAAATGCGCGTAAAAAGTTGTTGCAGTAGAATTTGTGAAAAGTAAGTGCCGAGGCATAAACGCCACAGGCCGAGTAAGGGATTTCGATCATGTCGAAATAGCCTTGCAGTACACCGTCTTCGCCGGGTGTGCCGTGTATCATGATGAATGCATAATCGGGCTTGATTTTTTGTTCGTGAAGCGTAAAGCTGAAATCGCTTTTGTCGATATTGGA
>SKHV01000291.1 GCA_007116765.1 Prolixibacteraceae bacterium
ACTTTAAATATTCATGATTGTAAAAACTTCGATAAAATACAATTTTATAGCTTAAAGGCAATGGATATGAAGTTAAATACATGTTAAAATCAACAAACAGATAATGTTAGCGTCATTAACCACGAATAAAAAGTGCTTTTAGTATGTCGCTCACCATTTTGGGGTTTTCTTTGATGCGGCGTGAGCAATAGCCAAACCAATGTTTTCCAAAGGGGACATAAATCCGTAGTTTATGTCCTGTTTGTAATATTGAGTCTCGTAAGCCCGGGGTTACTCCGTAAAGCATTTGAAATTCGTACCGGTTTTTTGGAACTTTATATTTATCGATTAAGGCCAGCGATTCATGTACCAGGTAGGAATCGTGTGTGGCAATTGCTGCGTAAATATTATTTTTCAGCATAAGTTCAAGGTTTATCAAAAACTGATGCCTGACTTGCCGGTAATTGCGATAAGCAATGGAATGCGGTTCAATATAAATTCCCTTGCAAATCCTGAAATTGAGTGGCTGCGAAGGGCTATGTGCATTTCGCATCATTTCTTCAATATCGTTGGGTGTACGTTTAAGGTAGGCCTGCAAAACTAAACCTACATTAGCCGGGAATTCTTCCTTCAATTTCAGGTAAAGTTCAATTTCGGGAGTTGTGCAACGGGAGTCTTCCATATCGATGCGAACAAAATTGTTTGCATCAGCAGCTTTTTGTACCACTTCGCGTATAAAGTCGTAACACATTTCCTTGTCGATAAGCAAACCGAAGCTGGTAGGTTTAACCGAAAAGCTTCCGTCAATTCCAGCTTCGGTAAATTGGTCAACTATCTCGAGATAATTTAGCTTGTTTTGCAAAGCCTCTTCAGGGGTGCTTATGAATTCACCCAGCAAATCGACCGTAATGCACATGCCGTTTCCATTTATCATTTTCGATACCGAAAGTACGTCGTCGATGGTTTTGCCAGCGACATAACGTTTCGAAAACAGCCATACAAATTTTTTTGGCATATATGGCAATATACTTGCAACAAACCTATTGAACATTTTGCATCCGATGTTAGAATTTCATGTTTAAATTTAGCACATCGGGCTGCCGAAATTAATGACGGTTATCAGCGGCAATACATGATTTTTCGCAGTTGACAGAGCTTATGCCGCAAAGCACTTTATGTATAAGCTGCTATTAAGCCGGGCCGAAATCTTTAAGAGCAAAGCTGAAGCGTGAACCTTTGTCAGGTTTTGAATCCACTTTTATTTCGGTTTTGAGCAAGCTGCAGTGGGCTTTGCATATTGCCAGTCCAATGCCGGTTCCTTTTATCATGGGGTTGAGTTGGTGAAATGCTTGGAATATTTCGTTATGATGTTTAAGATCGATGCCAATTCCTGTGTCTTCAACATAAAATGTAAAGCGTTTTTTCTTTTCGTTATAGCTCACTCCAAGTTCAACTTTACCTTTGCTTGTAAACTTGAATGCATTGTCGGCAAGTCTTTCGATAAGTTGCCTAATCAGGTTTTTGTCGTTAAGTTGCCTGTTTTTCGAAGGCGGAAAATCAATGTTTATTTCGAAATTGACATCAGCAGGGCATCTTTTCGAAAGTTCTTTGCCTGTTTCGCTAATTAGCTTCTCAATTTTAAATTCTTCGATGTTTGCTGTGCGGTTACCCGATTCGATTTGCGATATTTCCATTATGTCGCTTATGATTGAAACCAGGTAGTCCCCGTTCGATTTTATTTCGCATTTTAGCTCTGTTTTTGTTTGTTTGTCGAGGTCTTCTTCAAGTACAAAGTTAGAAAAACCAATAATGGCATTGAGCGGTGTCCTTATTTCATGGCTCATGTTGGCCAGGAAAACCGACTTTAGTTTGGATGCTTTCTCGGCTTTTTCGCGCGATTCTATCAATTCGTTTTCATATTTTTTACGTTTCGAGATATCGCGTACCACGGCGTATATGAATTCGCCGTTATCGGCAAAATGGCTCAGGTTCATTTCGCAGGGGTAAGTTGAACCATCGCTCTTGTACTGAATTGATTCAATGCGCATGTTTTTCTTTTCGCGTAAGCGGGCAAACAAGGTGTGCAGGTTTTCCAAACGGTGCAAAAGGTTGAATTTTTCGATGTGCGAACCGTTAATGGTTTCCATTTCGTAGCCCAGTTTTTTCGATACCGATTGGCTTGCATACACTACTTTCCAGTTGCGGTCGAAGAGCCAAAACTCATCGCTCGATTGGTTCATTGCAAACTGAACGCGCTGTAGTTCCCGCTCTTTTTCTATAAGCTCGGTAATGTTCGTGCGCATATCTAGCACGTGGGTGACCTCTCCTTGTTCGTTTAGCACGGGTTGGGCGGTCATTTCACATACTTCGCCTGTTGGGAACGACTTGATGCGCTTTTCGGTTTTTTTGCTTGCAATGGCCTTCTCTACCAAACAGCTTTCGCAAACATGGTCGAGGTTAAAACATGCCTTATGGCATTTCTGCCTGAGTACATCGTTGTTTGTTACTCCGTAAAGGGTTAAGAAGTTTTTATTTACCCTCAGGATTTCAAAATCGGGAGTTACCAATGCCAGTGATTGTGGCAGGGAATTAAATATTAAATCGAGTTGTTGGTTGCTCTCCGATACTTCCTTTTGTAGTTTTTTGAAACTAATTTCTGCTGCACTCATTTCTTTGGTTTTTAATGTGGTTAAAAATTTAGCGAATTAGCACGAAGTTTGTTTTGCTTGCAAAGAAGCAAAACACTAAGGCAAAAAGCGAGCAGAATAGACGCAAAAGCAACATAAAGTAAGATAAAATTAACAAAAGATAGAAAAAAGACACAGGCAGGTATTTGCGTATCGTTCTTAAATCGGAAGGACAATTTCGGAAACAGGACGTTTAGGTACATGGTGAACGCCGTTTTCATCACGCCAATATTTATAATCGCTATTTTTTATTTCTTCAACAACAACCTTTTCGATGGGCTTGCCGAGAGCAATTACATTTATAATTTCATATTCCGGAGGAATATTTAAGCGTTGTGTAAGTTTCGTTTTGTTGATGGACCTGAAAATGCAACCTCCAAA
>SKHV01000386.1 GCA_007116765.1 Prolixibacteraceae bacterium
CGCTCCACATCTGTATGCAGTTCCCCATTCTCTGGAAATAAAAATTCTATTTCCAGAGAAAAACTGGATTTTTCATTGACAACCTTCATGGCTGTCCCTCCTTAAATAGGCGTAGTAGGAGCAGCTACTTGGATATAATAAGTACCCATATTCACCTTATCGGCAGTGGTTACTTCACGTGGAGTTACAACTGGAGTAACGAAACGAATTTCTCCACCAAGTGAAAGAACCCCATGTCTTGCCCAGTTATTATCCGTAACATCCACATTATTCTTTGCAGCAACAGTCAACCGTCTGCCATCTGGTGTTCCAAATCCTATACTGAAATCCCCTGCTTCCATTACAACATCAGAAACAGAATTACTTAGATCGGATGGAGTATCAACATCTGAAACCAAATCTTGACGGGTACACGCAGAAAAATATGCGAAATAAGCATCATAAGCAGCGTTAGGAATGTGCAGCATTTTTCTTCTCCTTGTCTTTTTCTTCTACAGGTTTAGGATCACTGAACTTAAACAAAATTCCCTTATCCGTTTCAATGACTTTTACATTTTGGGTACATGATGTCAATTCAACATTAATGGCTGTCATACGTCCTCCCCACATTGTGTCGGTTGGTTAAAATATAAATCAAAACAACTCTTCATTTCCACATCAACATTTAACCAATCAATTTTTCTCATTTCTGCCTTTAACCATTCTTGAGATTTAATCTCAACTTTTAGCCAATTTTCAGCGACTATTTCTACACAAATTGGTTTTGGAAGTAAAATAAATATCTTATCTACTTCATGTTCTTGTAAAGCCGATGCTACTTGAACAAACCAAGTTACGGATAAAAACGGCTCATCTATTGTTAGAACTTGGTTTGTTCCTTTTATACCTATACCCACAGTACGAGTCATATCAGGTAGCTGGACTTTTTGAGCATGAAGTACAGAATATAGGGCAACACCTAAAACAACAACAAAAGGAACATCCGACAAAAGTTGTGTTTGTTCCGAGCTTTTCAAAAAAGTTTGAATTATTGCAATAACATCAGCGTAAGGCACTGATAATTTCTGAACCGAATTTTGTATATCTATATAAGCAATAAGCTGAATTGCAGTTTTTGAAACTTGATGAATCTGTAAAGAATTATCTGGTTGTAGTGTTACAACTATACTTGAAAATAATTCAGAAGCTAATTGATTTTGCTGACTATCAGTTAAGTTTACATTTGTATCTCTAGATATAATTGGAAAACCAAGATATTGATCATGAGTAAAAGATTGAAAAATAATGGCTAAAGAACTGCCTATTTCAAGATAGTCAACAATATTTTTTTGCACTGTTGAATTTAAAGAAATAAAAATAAATGAACCAGCACTTATTTCAATAGCTTCTTGTAATTGCTCAGATGATTTTAGAAGTATTGAAATTAACGCAGGTAAATCTAGTGAATGAGCTAACTGTGATTGAATAGCTGGTGTAATATTCATTGCAAAAGTAGCAGATAAATCTTGTGAATGAGATAACTGTGATTGAATAGCTGGTGTAATATTCATTGCAAAAGTAGCAGATAAATCTTGTGAATGAGATAACTGTGATTGAATAGCTGAAGTTAATTGTAAACTGATATCTTCTCCAGAATCTGGATCAGGCTCATCCAGATACGCAACCTCCACATAGAACTGTGTAATTCGGGCAGACCTGTTTTCAGGAGTGCCCGCAACCTCTGCGTAAAGTTGAGTTATCCTAGACGTAGGAACGGGAATCGTGACATTTTCTATTACGTCAGCATCAACTACCGTAACTGTTCCAGAGTACCCGTCAGGCCAACTTGTTTCGTATCCCTTATGCTCATTTAGGCCATATATACGGATAGTGTATGGAATATCCTCCGCTGGATCGACTGCCAAAAAATCTACGGTCCCAGTAGACGGGACAGCTTTTGCATCATTATTGAACTCAATATACGCTATTGCAGCAGGGTCGTCTGCATTGTTGTAGACAATCAACCACTCCAATGATGGAGAACCTGCCGCAATAGTCATCTTGGCTCTGGTCCGCAAGAACATTCCGGTCAAGTCAGCGGGCAAATTGTCAATACTCGTCCCATTTACCTGGACAGCCCAATCTTCTTCCGCAGGTAATATGGAATCACTATCAGTGATCGCAGTTTCAACCGTTAAAGTTGTTCCATTTGGAACATTAGCAAGCCATTTAATTTTTAGATCGGGCGCAGTTAATCCATAAGAGTTGAGGCTTGTAGGAAGGGAAATGCGATAACCTTCAGGAGCATACTTGCTTATTTTTGCGTAACCGTGTCCAGAATTTACACCAGATGTAGTTTCTTCAAGTAGTTCTCCGCCAGAAGAACCGCCACCACCTGCACCCAACTGATCCTGACCGCCACCGCCGCCATACCAACCCCCACCACCACCAGAAGACCAACTACCTGTTCTATCACCGCCTATACCAAAAGCACCATTTGCAGCACCACCAGTTTCTTGAGTACCGCCAAATCCAGGGTCGTGACTACCGTTGCCCCCTGTTAACCCACCGCCACTGCCTCCAATACGGGAACTGAAACCATTTCCTCCACCCCCACCTGCTACCAATTTTCTGTCTGTTAATTCTTGTCCATCTATACGAAAGTCAGTAGCCCCACCGCCACCTCGACCATAACTGGAGTGATGTCCATTACCTCCTCCATTCCATCCGCCATTTGTGGATGTACCCGGATGCTGTCCCACATAAATGTAAACTGTTTTTTCTTCCGTTAATTCCAACCACCCATTTGCATAACCCCCAAAACCTTGGGAAGTGCTATTCACTCCCCCCTGTGCCCCCCAAGCCTCAAGAAAATAAGCACCGGGGTCCAACGTAACTTCTTGAACTGACCCTGTATAAGAATAATAAGTTGTTTCAACACTTGCTAATTGTAAACTATCGTTTTCTGCTACGGTATCATCCAGCACCCCTGATTCAAAATCAGAATCAAAAAGCGCCAACTCTACTGCGTCACAACCAATAGTATTGGACAACGAGTCCG
>SKHV01000477.1 GCA_007116765.1 Prolixibacteraceae bacterium
TACCTTGGGCACTAATGTCATGTACAGAAATGTGACTTGCATGTTGGCACTTTATCCATTCATTGGCATTACCATCTTTGCTTTCAAAGCAAAGTAAATCTTCTTGTTTAGCACCAACGGTTAGTATACGAAAAATAGGCGATTTCGAAGCACCAAACTTTCGGTTAAGCAAAATGTTTGATACGAGCCAAAAGCCTTAATTATACTACTATATCGCCTATTATTTATATACATTGTTAGCCTTTCGTTATTCATTTTCAGCCAATACATTTTCTCTTGTATCGATTATTTCAAATTTAATTCCGTTCAGTTTTACTCTTAACTGCTCGATTATCAAATCAATTCTTTGCTCGATAAATAAGTCTAATGCGTTTTCAGGCATTTCGGGTAAGCTTGACCATTCCAATATTTGTACAGGGATTAAATGTGATTTAATAGCTGTTGGAAAATCAGGGTTTTTATCATAATCGCAGATGTAATCTAAAGGATTTTTATTACTGATTTCTAAATTCGTTATTTGTGTCAAATAGGCAATATTCATTAGGGAATTATTATCAATAGTATTTGAGCCTGGATTTTTTGCGATAAAGTCCGTTGGGAAAATATGGTGTAAATTTGGTTTGTCAGTCGAGAAAAAGAAATTTTCCGCAATTACATTTCTATCTGTAAACTTCCAATCTTTTGGTTGGTTAGTTGCAAAAAGAGCAAGTATTGCTCTTGAAGAAACACCTTTTGAACTGTATGAAGCTTTTCTCAAAGTGTCTCGGTCTATTAAGAAGCGTTCAAATTGATATTCATCTTTATTTTTCTCTTTGTTTAGAAAAGTAATGTGATTTTTAATATCGGTTGTATTGCTTAATAAGTCGTCTCTATGTAAACTATTAAACCAAAAATATTTTTTCAGAAAATCGTAATCTGGATTACTGTTTTGATAGAAGTAATTTGAAATTGTTAAATAAAAATATCTGTATGGTATTAATTGTGGACCTTTTAGGTTCAAAGTGTTCTCGAAAAAGTCAAATGTCTTTAAAATTGCCTTTTTAGAATCAGCCCAAATTGTTTCAATTTGTTCTGTTTTTATGTCGTTTAAGTATCGAGGTGTGATGTTTACGATTCCCGAATTTTCAATATTTTCCCGAATTAGAATTGATAAAATTTGCAAATAGTCAAAATCGCTTAATTGTAAAAACCTGCTGTTGTTGATTTCCCGAAAACCGTCTATTAAATCTCGTAAATAAAATCCATTGTCAGAGCCTGATTTTGGTCTAAATGTTTTGGCAACAACAATATCGAAAATATCTAATGGTTTTCCTGCCTGATTTATTCGTTCAAATATTTGACAAACTTCTGAAACTTGTATGCCTTTCAATTCAATGAATGAAAGTCTGTAATTGTCTAGAACTTGTTTTACACGTCCAAGTTCTTCAATATATTGGTGGTCAAAATTTAAGTCGATTTCTGGGTGTTTAATAACCGTTTTTTGAATGTCGTTGTACTTTTCTTTAATGTCGATTAGCTTTAAAATCAGTCCTTCGTCAAACTTTTTTTTCTTGCTAATGTTCCTTTTAAAAGTTCCATTCTTGTCGTCAATTTCATCCCAATAAAGAAATCGTTTTTTATAGCTTTCGTCATCTGTGTCGTCCGAACTTTCCACTGTAATATCCACATAGAGTGCTGGGTCAAAATCTTCTCTCCCCTCAATTTTTCCACCATAAAGTGAAGTCAGTAGGGAAGTGGTTCTTTGTTGTCCATCTAATAAATATTGATATTCAGTTCGGTTGAAATTATCATTGACGATTTTATGTCCGCCAATTTCTCGGTGATTTTGAAGCTTTAAATCAGTTTTCCAAACGAGAATACTGCCTAATGGATAGAATTTATAAATACTGTCCCAAAGCTTTTTTACATTTTCTTTTTCCCAAACTACGTCTCTTTGGAATGTCGGAATTTGGTAATCTTGATTTTTTAGTTCGTCAAGATATGTTGTTATTCCTTTGTCTGTTGGTTTTATTCTATCTGTAAAGTTCATTCAGTTTCTCGTTTTTTTTTAATTAAGGCTAACGTCTCGCGCATAACGAAAGTGGCGAGCTTAAAATGTGCAAGTTTTTCGGTTAAACTTTAAGTTTCTAAAAATACCAAAATTTTCGTTTTAGCACAAATTTCGCCATTTTTGTTATGCGCTGTTAACCAAAGTTTTACATTTCAACAGTTCTCATATAGTCAAAAAATAATTGTTTTATTCCACCGCTCAATCTTAATTCAAGTTGATTGTTTTGGTTTAATTCTTCTGCTTTTCTCACACAAGCAAATACCAATGATTTAAAATTTTCTACATTTATAAGTGTAGTGAACTTTTCTCTTCCGGTATCTAAAGTTTCATAATTTCCATTCCATTCTGATTCAGGCAATTTGTATACGCTTTCAATTTCTTTATCGTATCTAAAATGATAATATTTGTCTTTGAATTTGTCATGTGAAGTCAGGCTAACATTATGCGTAAGTCCATTTCTCAAAGCGTAGATTATATCGATAATAACATTATTTTCATCAAACTCCCCAAAATAATATAATGCTCTTTTAATTCCATTTTGAAATCTTGGTTCGGAAATATCTATTCTGTTATAACATACTCCAAGTTGGTCAAGAATAGAGCACATCGATATTATCGGCATCAAAGATTTACTTTTGTCAAAACACATACCGTGGCTAACATTTTCGCAAATAAATGACAATGTTGACCTTATGACGCAATGTTTTAACATTATAGGGACAGATGTTTCTTGAAGATGAATAAAAATCATTTGCTGAGTATTCAATTCATCTATTTTTAAATTATGTAATTCTATTGGTGCGATTGGCATAATTGTGGGTAACTAGTATATATCTTCAAAAATACCTTAAAAAAACTTAAATCCTACAAATCACCCCAAATTTCTTACCAAATACTTGTGTGTATCTTCTAACTCAGAAATGTGAAAATAAGCTTCGTTGAGGTTTTCGGTTTTTTTGAAATCACGTACCTCAGCTTGGTGGAGGA
>SKHV01000317.1 GCA_007116765.1 Prolixibacteraceae bacterium
GTGATATTTAATTTTTTTTTCAGCTTTTTTTTTCACACTTTTGTAAGTGCAATAATGTGAATGACAAATATTAATTACCGAACAAAAAATTTACAATACCCGTAATGAATAAGAACCATCACCAAATATGGAATGATTGCCTTTTGATAATTAAAGACAATGTGCAGCCAATCAGTTTCCGTACTTGGTTCGAGCCCATCAAACCAATTAAGCTTGACGGTGAAGTATTAACAATACAAGTACCGAGCTCGTTCTTTTATGAATACCTAGAAGAGCAATATATTGATATTTTACGAAAAACACTGCGTAAAGTAATCGGATCACAAGCTAAACTTGAGTATAATGTAGTAATGAGTGATTATCAACAAAAGAATTCTGCACTCACGGTAAACTACCCAACCAGCAACAACTCAAAATTAAACAACCGCCCGGTATCTGTTCCATTTAAAACCGACACTGCATCTATAAAAAACCCGTTTGTTATTCCGGGCATACAGAAGCTACACATCGATCCGCAACTAAAAAAAGACAATACTTTCGACAATTTTATCGAAGGAGAATGCAACCGCTTGTCGCGTTCGGCCGGATACGCAGTGGCTCAAAACCCAGGTGGTACTGCCTTTAACCCCTTGATGATTTACGGCGACAACGGCTTGGGGAAAACACACCTTTCTCATGCAATTGGCATTGAAGTAAAAGAACGCTTTCCCGATAAAGTAGTATTGTATGTGAATGCCAATAAATTTTACACACAATATTCTGAGGCTACTCTTAAAAATACACGTAACGACTTTTTGCATTTCTATCAAATGATAGACGTGCTGATTATTGACGACATTCAGCTTTTAGCCGGAAAAGAAAAAACACAGGAAACACTTTTTCACATATTTAACCATCTGCATCAACTGGGCAAGCAGCTAATTATAACCTCCGACAAGTCGCCTATTGAAATTAAAGGCATTGAGCAACGTTTACTCTCACGTTTTAAATGGGGACTCACAACCGACTTACAAAGCCCCAGTTACGAAACACGCCTTTCAATACTGCGCAAAAAAACATACAAAGATGGTCTCACAATGCCCGACGAAGTACTGGAATATCTTGCTGAGAATATCAACTCAAATGTACGCGAACTTGAAGGAGCACTTATTTCATTACTGGCACAATCCACTTTAAATAAGAAAGCAATTACCGTTGAATTGGCCGTTGACCTGATAAACAAAATTGTAAAACACAGCAAGCACGAAATTACAATCGACTATATCCAAAAAACAATTTGCGATTATTTTGATATGCCAACAGATGCCTTACAGTCTAAAACACGAAAACGTGAAATAGTACAAGCCCGACAAATTGCAATGTACTTTTCAAAACAACTCACAAAATCGTCGTTGGCTTCAATAGGTGCTCAAATTGGACATAAAGACCATGCCACGGTGCTGCATGCCTGCAAAACCGTAAACAACCTGGTTGATACCGACAAAAAATTCAGATACGATGTAGAAGAAATTGAAAAACGATTAAAAGTATAATTTATCAAAAAGCAGTTCTTAACGGTTCTGCTTTTTTTTTAATTTAAAAAATATGATTTTTCTGTTATTGAGTATTTTATGCTCCACCAGCATTTACCTTATATTTAAACTCAGCGAGGTATATAAAGCAAATCTCAAAGGAATTATCATTATTAACTATTTTGTGGCCACACTAACCGGTTTTGCCTCGGGTAACTTCTCCGTGTCGCATACGCAAATAATTCAAGCCGAATGGCTACCCATAGCTGCTATTGTTGGATTTTTGTTTGTCGTAATGTTCTACCTAATTGGCCTTTCATCGCAGAAAGCAGGCATGAGCGTAACTGCTATTGCCACACGCATGTCGATGATTTTTCCGGTATTCTTTTCAATGTTTCTCTTTAGTGAAACAATTACACCAATGAAAATACTGTTGGTTATTGTAACTCTATCGGCCGTTTTTATGGCCATTTACCGAAAGCCCAAGCAACAAAATAATACTCTCTTTTTCATATTACCATTTATTCTGTTTGTGGGTTCGGGAAGCGTTGATACTCTTGTAAAAACTGCACAACACATTTATATCCCCGAAAACGAGACAGCGCTGTTTTCGTCTTCGCTCTTCGGAATATCGTTAATACTTTCGCCGCTACTTTTGCTAATAGGTGAAAAAGACAAACACCTATTTTCTTTAAAAACACTTATAGGCGGAGTGGCATTAGGTGCTGTAAATTTTGGTTCGCTGTATTTTATTATTGAGGCGCTAAATAAAAGTAATATCGACAGCTCTTTTGTATATGGAATAAATAATCTGGCTATTGTAACAATTACTCACACCGCAGGATTCTTTTTATTCAAAGAACACCTTTCCAGGCTAAACAAAACAGGACTCATACTTTCGTTAATCTGCATATTATTACTATTAAGCTATTGATGGAAATTAAAGACACATATAAAACCATTGAAGCACAAGTTCAAGGGCTTTTTAAAGACAAAGGCAGTAAATTCCTATCGTTTGCATATCCAATTACAAGCGAAGAAGAGGTAAAGGATCTTATCAACCATTTAAAAAAAGAGCACCATACTGCCCGGCATCACTGCTATGCCTACCGCATAGGGAATAATGGCGAACAATATCGCGCAAACGACGATGGAGAGCCCTCGGGAACAGCAGGCAGACCAATACTTGGGCAGCTTTTAAGTAACGAGCTAACCAACATACTGGTTGTAGTTGTACGATATTTCGGCGGCACACTGCTTGGAGTAAGCGGCCTTATAAATGCTTACAAAAATGCTACAGCCGAGGCTATTAGTCAAGCAAATGTTGTAGAAAAAATTATTGAAGAAAATTATTTTCTCGAATTTGATTATCCCCTTCAAAATCACGTTTCGAGAATTATTAAAGAAAACCAAATTGAAATACAAAATGCCAGCTACGAGATAAACTGCAAACTCGAAATTAAGATAAGGCTCAATGCAGAAAAACAGGTGTATGATTCGCTTTCGCAGA
>SKHV01000070.1 GCA_007116765.1 Prolixibacteraceae bacterium
ATTTTTACCTACCGTGTATTTAATGGCTGCCACTATGGCCGCAAGCCCAAGAACAAAAAATAGCAAGATGCTATTCAACGGTACATTTTGCAAGGCACAAACTATAAGCAAGGTCCCCGCAGCAACCGAAAGCAAAACAAATACCGAAATCATCCATTTTATTTCGCTTTTCGATACCAGCCCCGAAACCGTTACGCGTTGAGGCCCCAGTCGTTTTTCGTTGTCTTTTCCCGACACCCCATCGCCATAATCGTTGGCCAAGTTCGAAAGTATTTGTAGAAAAGTAATGGTGAAAACAGTAAGTATAAATACTTCCCATTTGAAACCCCCTTCGGCCAAAGCCAGAAAACTACCCATAATCGCATTGGCCAGTGCCAATGGCAAAGTGCGCAGGCGAAAAGCCTTAAGCCAGATTTTTATTTTTTGTGCCGACAATTTCTTGAATATTAAAAGTTATGCTTGTGTTACACAAGGCTCAAACGTGAAATACTTACTTGAAGTTTCAAATGTAACCAACAATTTTGTAACTAGCAATTTTGCGATTTTTTTAAAGTAAAAGTCACATATTAAAGCATTTGAGTTGAGTATAACGCAAATTGAAGTAAAAGAAACGTTTTATTCCATCAGTTTGTGTCTGTTATTTTCAATCTTCGTATCTTATTAAACAGATAAAAAGTCTATTGTGAACAAAAATAACTTGATATTATTGGGTGTAGTAATGTTGGTTTTGATGGCTTGTAAGCAATCAAAAATCGAATCGTTTGAAGTGCTAAAATGGAAAGGTGGTGCTACAGCCGCTTACACTATTATTCACGACGATTTATGCTCTAACGATTGCTCAGGAATACATCGCTATGCCGATACCATTGCTTATAATCGAGGCATTAAGATTGGCGCAGGTGCAATTGTGGGCAGCTGTGTGCAAAAAGGTGAACCCATGTGGAGAATAATGCGCCGCATGGTGAGTCATGGTCACGAAATACTAAGCCATTCGTGGTCGCATGGTGCAGCAGTTGATTTAGGTTGGGTAGGCGAGGACTGGTACGTGGAGCGTGATGTAGTAATGACCAAAAAGATGATTGAAGAAAATGTGCCGGGTGCCGAAATTAATTTTATGATTTTCCCCTACGATGCCTATAATGATCAACGGATCATTGATTTAAAGAAAAATGGCTATTTGGGATCGCGCAGTGGCCCGCAACAGTATTCCGACAGGGGTGTAATCACTGACTTTTCTACTTACGACCCTTTCCGCAGTAACCTTTTCGATGCTTTTGTATCGCGTGAAGAGCAAGAGCGACTAAGCCCCGATGGTTCTTCATCGGTTTCGATATACAACAATACACTCGACGATATTGAAATTCAACATATCGATGCAGCTATTTCTACTCAGGGGTGGAGCATACAAGAACTTCATTCGGTTGACGATGAGCAGCCTTGGGGCTGGGGGCGTATGCCGGTTGACCGCTACAGGGCACTTATCGATTATGCAAAGGAGAAAGCCGATAAAGGTCAGTTGTGGGTTGAAACACCAACTGCCGTAATTCGCTACATAATGACGCGTGAATATATACCTGCACCCCGTTTAGTGAATGGTGAGTTGCTTGATTTTTCTATACCCGACAATTTCGATTTGCGTTATGCAACAGAACTATCGTTTGAGATAAACCTAGATGGTAAACCCTCAGAACTTATAGGTTTGCAGGCAGGTAAAATAATACAAGCTGAAAAGTTTGGTAATAATCGTTTTGTGATGAATATCAATCCTGCAATGGGAAATGTAAAGCTAAGTATACAAACTCCATAGTGGAATGATAGTAGTAATTAAACTACTATTCAATTATTTTTTTGATTTATTACATGTGTAATTTATCTTTGATACTATCAAATGATACTATCAGTATAAGGATGAAAACTCCACAAGATATAGTTACAAATGATTTAAAACTTATGGCAGCTTGGGGTATTTACTGAAATCTGGCTTTCGTTTTTCAAGGAATGCGCGTTTTCCTTCCTGAGCTTCTTCGGTCATGTAATATAGCATGGTCGCATTGCCGGCCAGTTCCTGAATACCGGCCTGTCCGTCGAGTTCGGCGTTGAGTCCGGCCTTAATCATGCGCAATGCAAGCGGACTATGTTCCATCATTTTGTGTGCCCATTCTACTACGGTATCCTCAAGCTTGTCGAAAGGGACTACCGTGTTTACAAGCCCCATGTCGAGAGCTTCTTGGGCTGAGTACTGCTTACACATGAACCAGATTTCGCGTGCCTTTTTTTGCCCCACAATACGTGCCAGATACGACGATCCAAAACCTGCATCGAAACTGCCTACTTTGGGTCCTGTTTGTCCAAATATGGCATTGTTCGATGCAATTGATATATCGCAAACCACTTGCAGTACATGACCACCACCAATTGCATAACCATTGACCATGGCAATTACCGGTTTGGGTATGCTGCGTATGAGTTTTTGCATGTCGAGTATATTGAGGCGGGGCACTCCGTCTTTTCCAATGTAACCGGCTGTACTCTTCACATTTTGGTCGCCACCGCTACAAAATGCCTTGTCGCCTTCACCTGTTATTACTACCACATTTATATCGCGACTTTCGCGGCAATACACCATCGCTTCACACATTTCTTTGGTAGTATCAGGCGTAAAAGCGTTACGGTAACGCGGGCGATTTATGGTTATTTTCCCTATTCCCTCAAAATAATCAAACTTAATTTCTTCGTACTCTTTTATAGTGGACCAGTTTCTTGTAGTCATAATTTATAGCTTTTTATTGAATAATAATATGTAGGCTAAATGGTGTGTAAATATACAACCATTTGCCTTGCTATGGAAATAAACAAAATGCAGGAATTTATGTTTCGGAAATTGCTTTTACATAATTGCTGTAAGTTACGGGATTTATTTTGGGAGGCGTGAATACCTCAAAAACCGCTGCGTTATTGCTTTTCATGAATGGCTCAAATTCTTTTTCAAGCATTGAAAGAGAGTTGGCCATGTAGTAATCAAGACTAAAAGCTTCAACAATTTTTGCAATATTTACAGGGTGTTTAGTTTCAATGAAATTTTCAAAACCATTGATTTGACTTGCGCCGGGTAGTAGGCGAAATATACCGCCCCCCTCATTGTTAATGACAATAATTCGCAAATTGTTGGGTAACTTACGATTCCATAGCGCGTTCGAATCGTACACGAAGCTGAGGTCGCCTACAAGCAGAAGATTAATATCTTTCGACTGCGAAGCGAAACCGGCTGCGGTGGATACGCTGCCGTCGATGCCCGAAACGCCTCTGTTTGCATAAACTCCGTTGATGCTTTTCAAGTTGAAAAGTTGCGCATACCTTACCGGAGTACTGTTTCCAAAATGTAAAACAGTGGTTTTGTTTAGGTTTTCAGTAAGGAAGTGCATAGCTGCCAGATCGGACCAAGGCGTAGTTTCCAGAAAATGACTGTGCTTTTTAAAGCTTGTTTGTGCGGCTTTCTCCCAAGAATTACAAAAATCACTGTTGTTTGCATTGTGGCTTTCGCATAACAGTTTCATTAATTCATTTATGTTTCCTGTAACTGTGGCTTTCAGGTTGTTGTAGGTGTCAATATCATCATAATCGCTAGCTAGGCGTATGTGCATGAGCTCTGGTAATTTTTGCAGCCATGCTTTGACTCGTTTCGACACTACGGCACCACCTGTTGAAATAAGCAAGTCGGGCTCAAATTCTAATGTTTTTTCGGCTTCAATTTGCATCATAACCCGGTCAACTGGCGAAATGATTTGTGAACTGCTGATGTTTGATATTGGTTCAGCAATTACCACTGCACGTTTGTGACTTGCGAGGGAGTTGAGGCATGTGTTAAGGTAGTTATTTTTTTCGCCCTGACCTGTTAATATTATGGTTTTTGAACTTTTCACCCAATTTTGAAGGAGTAGGCCGGTGTTGGGTGTTAAACATGAGGATGGGGGAGCGCATTTGATTGCTTTACTATGAGTAGGAGCGTTTGAATAAAGCGGTTCGGCTATTGGTACGTTAATGTGCACAGGCCCCTGTATACCGCAAAGTGCATTATTTATTGTGCTGTTCACCGCATGGTGCTGAGCTTGCAATTCATAGTCGTCGATTACAGGTGTATGCAGGTGTATGCTGTCTTTTATGAAATTGGCATAAACGTTTGCCTGCCGTATAGTTTGGTTGTCCTGCTGGTCGATAAGGTGTTCGGGGCGGTCGGCAGTAATGGCAATAAGTGGTATATGCCGGTAGTAGGCCTCGGCCAGAGCCGGTGAATAATTGAGCACCGCGGTACCCGAGGTACACAAAATAACGACAGGTTGTTGAGTTGCCAGAGAAATACCCAGTGCATAAAAAGCTGCAGCCCGCTCGTCAACAATACTGTGCAATGTGAAGAAACTGTTCGAGGCAAAAAGGTTTACCAAAGGAGCATTGCGTGAACCCGGCGAAACCACTATCTGCTCAATGCATTTAATGCGGCAAATTTCAACCAAATCGGCTATATGTTGTAAGTGATGAATCATATTAGCCCGAAAGATATGAAAAGATTCATTAGAGTATGTTAAGCTTGCATTTAAACCTTAACATTTAGAAACTAACAGATGCCAAATTCGCTTTTATGGATGTTTGTTTGGGGTCAAACATGCAAAAAAAAATGAGGCTCAAGATATTCGAGCCCCATTTTAATATGTAGTAGAATTATTCAACTAGTCGGTAAGCGAGTAACGCTCAAATGCAGTAACCGTAAGCTCTTTATTTACGCTCTGTAGATATTGGCGAATGGTTTGCTTGTTGTCTTTCACAAAGTCCTGATTAAGCAAAGTGCTTTCTTTGAAGAATTTGTTTAAGGCTCCTTGAGCAATTTTGTCGAGCATTTCTTCTGGTTTGCCTTCCTGACGGAATTTTTCTTTGGCAATTTCGAGTTCTTTTTCAACAACCTCAGCAGAAACATTGTCTTTGTCGACTGCAATTGGGCTCATGGCAGCAACTTGCATTGCTACATCTTTTGCCACTTGTGCGTCTACATCGGCCAGATTAAAACCTACTAAAGTTGCAAGTTTGTTTCCGGGGTGAATGTATGCCACAACGGTTTCGGCATCAATAGTAGCGTAGTGTCCCAGTTGTAGTTTTTCACCAATGATTCCTGTTTGTTCAGTTACGTGTTCTTCTAACGTACGACCGTCCATCACTACTTTTTTAGCCTCGTCGAGGTTAGTGGCGTCGGTAGCTAGTGCTGTATCGAGCATTTTTTCGGTTAGGTCAACGAATCCTTGGTTTTTTGCTACGAAATCGGTTTCGCAGTTTAAAACTAGTACACCGGCTTTTTTGCCTGCAACTTTACCTAGCACTACACCTTCAGAGGCATCGCGATCGGCACGTTTATTGGCAATAGCTTTACCTTTTTCGCGGATAATTTGAATTGCACCATCGAAATCGCCATTGGCATCGGCCAGGGCTTTTTTGCAGTCCATCATACCTGCACCTGTTGCTTTGCGCAACTTCATTACTTCAGCAGCAGAAATTGACATATATTGAATTTTTATTTGTTATTAAAAAGAATTAGTTTTCAGTTTCTTCAGTTTCCTTAGCCACTTGTTTGGTTTCTTTAGGAGTAGAATCTGATTTTTTAGCCGAAGCTCTTTTGGCTTTTGGCTTGGCTTCTTTTTTATCGCCCGATTCTTTTTCGCGTTCCACTTTGCGCTCGCCCATACCTTCGCCAACTGCTTTGCACATTTCGCCAACAATTAGTTTGATAGAGTCTGAAGCATCGTCGTTAGCCGGAATCACAAAGTCGATACCCTTTGGGTCTGAGTTTGTGTCGACCATTGCAAAAACGGGAATTCCAAGAAGTTGAGCTTCGCGTACTGCAATTTTTTCTTTCATTACATCAACAATGAAAAGTGCAGCTGGAAGGCGTGTAAGGTCGGCAATCGATCCTAGCATTTTTTCAAGTTTTGCACGTTTACGAGTGATTTGCAGTTTTTCGCGTTTTGAAAGGTTGTTCCAGTTACTGGGGTCTTTCATGAGCTTGTCGATAAAGCTCATTTTTTTCACTGCTTTACGAATTGTGGGAAAGTTTGTTAACATACCTCCCGGCCAACGTTCAGTTACGTATGGCATGCCTACACTGCTCACAGTGTCGGAAACAATTTGTTTTGCTTGTTTTTTTGTAGCTACGAAAAGGATTTTTCGGCCTGATTTTGCGATTTGTTTGAGTGCATTGGCCGCCTCGTCCATTTTCACTGCAGTTTTTTGCAAGTCGATAATGTGAATACCGTTTTTCTCCATAAAAATGTATGGAGCCATGTGTGGATTCCACTTGCGCTTGAGGTGTCCGAAGTGAACACCAGCTTGTAATAAATCTTCGAATTGTACGTTTGACATACTTAATTTTTGTTTACATTCTGCTATATCAACCTGCAGGTAGCTCCCGGCTTACGGGAAGTCGTACAAGTTTGGATACTAAACAAAATATGATTTGACAATAAATATTAACGTTTCGAGAACTGGAAGCGTTTACGTGCTTTTGGTTGTCCCGGTTTTTTACGTTCCACTTCACGTGGGTCGCGGGTCATGAAGCCTGCTTTTTTCAGTTCTGTTTTGTTTTCGGCATCGATTTTTACCAATGCACGTGAAATGGCCAGTCTTAAGGCTTCGGCTTGTCCGTTAATGCCGCCACCGTCGAGGTTCACTTTGATATCGTACTGTCCGGCAACATTCATCAAGTTTAGCGGCTGAAGCACTACATACTGAAGTGTAGCCTGTGGGAAATATTGTTTAAGCTCGCGATTGTTGATGGTGATATTACCACTTCCTGCAGTCATGTATATGCGGGCAACAGCAGCTTTTCTTCTTCCTAATGCGTTTACTACTTCCATTATCTAATGTTGTTTAAATCAATAACTTTTGGTTTTTGTGCCTCGTATTTGTGCTCTGATCCAACAACTACTTTGAGGTTGCGGAACAATTCGCTTCCCAATCGGTTTTTAGGGAGCATACCTTTTACTGCTCTTTCGACCAATCTTTCGGGGTATTTTGCCAATACCTCTTCGGGGTTTTGAAAACGCTGACCACCGGGATATCCTGAGTGACGCACATATTGTTTGTCGGATAATTTTTTACCCGTTAACACTACTTTTTCGGCATTGATAACAATTACGTTATCACCACAATCGACATGAGGTGTGTACTCGGGCTTGTGTTTGCCCCTGATTATTTTGGCAACTTTACTAGCCAAACGGCCCAGTATTTGTCCTTCGGCATCGATAACAATCCACTCTTTGTTTACAGTGTTCTTGTTTGCCGATATAGTTCTATAACTTAATGTATCCACTTGATTTACAAGTTTTAAAATGTCCAACAATAATTTTGTCCTGCTTTATTTCGATGTGTCGCCTGTAATTTGCGGCTCAAAAAATTACTCTCGCCAGCTTGTTCATAACTTTTGTATTGCATGTATAGGTCAACAAATTACCACATCGCAGGTACGTTAATTAATCGGGACTGCAAAAGTATTTCTTTTTATTTGAAAAAAAAATATTTTTTTGAAATTAATCAGGTAATAATCAGCAATGTTAATTTTTGCAGTATCGTTTCGGCCGGGGATGGAAGCGACAGCCCGGTTGCTTGTGCCCCAAACGTGAACGCCTGCATGCGGGCGACCGCTAGGAAGCCACAGCAGGCAGGCTGTGAACGCGGGGGCGCAAACAGCCGGCTAAAGCGGACAGCCCCATAGGCCGTACAATCATAAATAAAGGGCTTTTGTTGGTTTTTGTTTTCTCGGTTTCAATTTAAAATTCTATTTTTGGCCTCAGTTTCAAAAATTTAACGTAATACTGATATGTCGGAAGATATTTTTAAAAAATTGGTAGCTCATAGTAAGGAATATGGGTTTGTATTTCAGAGTAGTGAGATTTACGACGGGCTTGGCGCGGTTTACGATTACGGTCAGAATGGCGTGGAGTTGAAAAATAATATTAAGAAATACTGGTGGGATTCGATGGTGATGTTGCATGAAAATGTGGTGGGACTCGATTCGGCCATTTTTATGCACCCCACTATATGGAAGGCTTCGGGGCATGTGGATGCCTTTAACGACCCTCTAATCGACAATAAAGATTCGAAGAAACGTTACCGAGCCGATGTGCTTATTGAAGAGGCTTTGGCAAAGATTGAAGCTAAAATGGAGAAGGAAGTTGAGAAGGCTAAAAAACGTTTTGGCGATGCTTTTGATGAAACACAATTCCGTGCAACCAACCCGCGCGTTTTGGCAAATCAGGAAAAGTGGGATGCACTGCACAAACGTTTTGCGGATGCTTTAAACGATAACAATCTCGAAGAGTTAAAACAGATAATAATTGATAACGATGTAGCCTGCCCCATGTCGGGCACTAAAAACTGGACCGATGTACGCCAGTTTAACCTCATGTTTGCTACCGAAATGGGGAGTACTGCCGATGGAGCCTTAAAGGTTTTCCTTCGTCCCGAAACAGCCCAGGGTATTTTTGTAAACTATATGAACGTGCAAAAAACCGGGCGCATGAAACTTCCTTTTGGCATTGCACAAATTGGTAAAGCTTTTCGTAACGAAATTGTGGCTCGCCAATTTATTTTCCGTATGCGTGAGTTTGAGCAAATGGAAATGCAGTTTTTTGTAAAGCCCGGCACCGAGCTCGACTGGTTCGAAAAATGGAAGGAAACTCGTATGAGCTGGCATCAGTCATTGGGCTTTGGCGCTGAAAACTACCGCTTCCACGAGCACGAAAAATTGGCACACTATGCCAATGCCGCGGTGGATGTTGAGTACCGTTTCCCCTTCGGCTTTAAAGAAGTGGAAGGCATACACTCACGTACCGATTTTGATTTGAGCCAGCATCAGGAATACAGCGGCAAGAAAATACAATACTACGACCCTGAAGAGGGGAAATCGTATGTGCCGTATGTGGTGGAAACATCAATAGGTGTTGACCGTATGTTCTTGCAGGTTATGGCCGCATCGTATTGCGAAGAGGAAATGATCGACGGAAAAGGGCAAAAAGATACTCGCGTGGTGTTGCGCTTACCTGCTCAGCTTGCCCCGGTAAAAATGGCGGTTATGCCACTTGTAAAAAAGGACGGGCTGCCTGAAAAAGCACGTGCAATAATTGATGAGCTGAAGTTTGACTTTAAGTGTCAGTACGACGAGAAAGATTCGATTGGTAAACGTTACCGACGTATGGATGCCATTGGTACTCCGTTTTGCGTAACTGTTGACCACCAAACGCTGGAAGACAATACCGTAACCTTGCGCCACCGCGATACCATGAAACAGGACAGGGTAGAGATTTCGAAGTTGTACGGAATTATGGCAGAAGCTGTTAGCATGAAGTCGCTTTTTGCAAAACTAAAGTAAAAACACAATGATATTTAGATAAAAGCTGCCACTTGTGCAGCTTTTTTTTTGAATAAATTTGCATTTACGATAAATGTCGTATATCTTTGTACGATATAAATCGTAGGTAAAAATTTATGAAAGAACAAAAGCCCATACCCACCGCTGCCGAATTGGAAGTACTCAACCTGCTCTGGGAAAAAGAGCCACTCACTGTTCGTGAAATTCACGATAAATTATCCGAAAACAAGGATGTGGGTTATACTACAACTTTAAAGATAATGCAGAATATGACTTCCAAAGGCTTGCTTAGTCGTAAACCTAACGGGAAAAACCACCTTTACTTTTCGATGCACGAAAAGGACGAAACTCGTGGTAAGCTGTTGGATAAATTTTTAGACAGCACTTTTGCCGGTTCGGCCTCGGGGCTTGTAATGCAACTGCTGGGCAACAAAAATACAAGCAGCAGGGAAATAGATGAAATTAAGCGCATTATTGATGAAATGGATAAAAATAACACACGATGAAAAGCTTTAGTGCAATATTTTCTGAAGAGCTTACCGAGGCTTTGGGCTGGACTTTGGTTCACTCGCTTTGGCAGGGGGCAATTATTGCGGTTGTATTAATAGTACTGCTGGTCGCTTTACGTGGAAAAAGTGCACAAATAAAATATTTTTTATCGTTTGTAGCACTTGCAGGCTTATTGATATGGGCCGTTTTTACTTTTTCGAATGCATACCTCTATGCTGCCGAGAAGCAAGAACTAAAAGCACAAATAAGTAATAACCCTGGGTATTTCCAATCAATGCTAAGACAGGATTCTGAAAGAACCAATATTGAATTATCGAAGAGCTCTAACACTATCAACGTAAAAGCAATAAAAACACGTGCTTTTTTCCAACGCAACTTTTATATTGTTTGTTCGGTGTGGTTAATTGGCATGCTCTTCCTGTTGGCAAGGTTAATTGCCGGATTAGTCTACACCCATAAACTGCGCACTTACCGACTGGTTCCTTTAGACGACATCTGGCTAGAAAAAATTAATGAATTAGGGCTTAAGCTGGGGATTAGGCGCAGGGTAAATGCCTTTTTCTCCCCTTTGGCAACAGTGCCACAAACACTAGGAGCTATCAAGCCTGTTATACTGTTCCCGCTTACTGCATTTACCGGCCTTAGCCATAAAGAAATTGAGGCTATAATTGCACATGAACTGGCTCATATAATGCGCCACGACTACCTTTTCAATATTGTACAATCGATAGTTGAAATACTGTTTTTTTATCATCCTGCCGTTTGGCTTATCTCGAAACAAATTCGCACCGAACGGGAAAACAGTTGCGACAATATTGCCGTAGAACTTATTGGTGACAAAAAAGTATACATTAAAACCCTGGCCTCAATTCAAATAAAAGAAGCAGAACAGAGGCAACTCGCCATGGCATTTTCGGGCAAAAAAGGTGGGGTACTATATCGAATTCAACGTTTACAAAAAGAAATAGCCATGAAAACAAATTTTATTGAAGGACTGATTGCAGCCGGAATTATTGCAACAGGGCTTTTACTGGCCTCGTTTACAATGAGCAATCACACAAACACAAACCCGGCTCCTGTGCCTGATCGCTTATCGGCATCAGAAGCACTACAAGAACAAACACTGAACCGCGACAGTTTGCTTACTGTAGTTGCTGAGCAAATTAACGAATCTCACGCCGCGCCTTCGCAAAGCAAAGAGCTTGAAAGAGCGGTAGAACTGGCCCTATCGGAAAGCAATGAGCAAATATCGGCTCCTGAAATAAAACTTTGCCCAATACCCAAAATGAGTTCAGCAATTACAAAATGCCAGAA
>SKHV01000114.1 GCA_007116765.1 Prolixibacteraceae bacterium
CATTCAATAAGGCACACAGTCGGTTCGTGTAGTATCCGTTCGTCACAAAAATTTGCAGTCCGTCACAAATAGTTGCCCTTGCTTTACTCCCCACAACAAATGTTTGCCATGTATCCCATATAATTGCGAAAGCTTTTCTTATTCATTCAATTTGTAACACAAATGTTTTACTTATTAAAAATGAATACGATGAAGCGTCAGTGTTTTTCAGGTTTGATTTCGGTTTTATTTAGCCGGACAACCATAATTACCACATTGTTTGTATTTGGAATTTCGTTGTTAAATGCCCAACAAACAATAATTGTTACAGCATTGGTAAGCGAAGCAGAAACCAACGAGCCGATTCCATTTGTGAATGCAGTAGTGTACAATTATTCAGGCGAGCAGTTTGTTGGAGGTACAGCCGGTAATGCAGCCGGAGAAATCAACCTGACAATAAACAACGGTCATTCAAATTCTTATCTGATGCAACTAAGTGCTCTGGGCTATGAGTCTATCAAAATATACATTGAGCCCGATGAATACTTTCATGCCCATTTAGGAACAATTAACCTCCAGCCGGGTATTTTTCAGATCGAAGGCATCGAGGTTGTTGGCGAGCGCGTGCGGGCAACAAGCGGTAGCGAAAGCATTATATTCAACGTGAATAAAAACATGCAACATGCTTCGCTAACAGGGGTCGATATTTTGAAACTCGTACCCGGTCTTCAAGTCGATTTAAGGCAAAATATTTCGCTTAACGGGAGCAGTAATATTCTTATTTTGGTTAACGGCATTGAGCGCGACCAACAGTACGTGCAGCAGTTAAGAGCAACGCAAATCGATAAAATTGAAATAATGAATACCCCGCCGGCTAGGTACGATGCAACAGTTACAGGTGTTGTAAACATAGTGTTGAAAAGCGAACCCGATTCGGGTGTCGAGGGGCAGGTAGTAGCCGAAATCCCTACCCGCGCGTCGGAGGTTTACCTATTTCCCACATATAGTTTGAATTATGGGAAAGGCCGTTTGAACCTTTACACATCGTACAACGGCGAGTTGAGTTATTTTAATGTTGAAGAGCGTGTGCAGCGTAAAATTTTCAACAATGAGGGTACAAACGAA
The DNA here is from genome assembly GCA_007116765.1 of Prolixibacteraceae bacterium. Lineage (GTDB taxonomy): Bacteria > Bacteroidota > Bacteroidia > Bacteroidales > Prolixibacteraceae > Roseimarinus. The sequence continues at coordinate 1,105 of SKHV01000114.1, forward strand.
ATAATGACGGTGCAGAACAACAAGCAACAGTATTGGTCGCACCGCTTTCATTACGGGCTCGATTTTTACCTTAACAGCCGGAACCAGTTCAATGTGTACGCCAACTACAACCCGTTTTCGAACGAGCACAGCGGTAATACATACATGAGAACAACCACAAACAACACGGTGTGGGAGGCCGATAAAAACGACAGCGATTTGCACAGCAGTTCGTTTTACTCGCTTTATTACAAACATTTATTTAGCGGAAACGCCGGACACGAGCTTTCGGTCGATGGCAGCTTTTACAGGCTAAATGGCGAGTCGCATACAATATATACCAATAATGAAACCGGTAATATACACGAAAACATTTCGAAACCACAGCAGAACATGTCGAGCCTAAGGGCCGATTACAATTTGCCGATAAGCCAGGATCTGTTTTTATCTGCTGGTATGCAGACCAAAACGCGTATGCTGAACGATAAACACAATGTCGATTTTGCATACATAAACCGGATAATGTCAGCTTATGGGACTTTCAAATTCAGTGCGTCGGGGTTCGATGCTCAATCGGCACTACGATATGAAAATTCGTTAATGGGGGAGACGGATGGCCAGTATAAACAAAGTGGGTTTTTTCTCCCGAATTTCACAGCAAATTACAAATATTCACAACGTGGCAATTTGAATTTCACTTACAGGCGGGCTTTATCGTATCCGCAACTTCACCAATTGAACAATGCAGTGGCAATGAGCGATCCGTACTCAATTGAAATAGGAAATCCAGGACTCGAAACTGAAACTATCGATCAAATGCGGCTGGAGTATTCGAGACGTTTTAGCACGAGTTTCGCTTCGGCTTCAGTTTTTTACAACAACTACCAGAATGCCATTCGAAGGTTTACTCACATAAACGAGTCCGGAATATTTGAAACCCGGCACAACAATATGGGTAACATACGCCAATACGGTATGCAGTTCGCCGGCTCCATTAGTATCAGCTCAAAAATGGGCATCAGCCCGTATTTCAAGTTTTTTGGCGTTCAGTCAAGCCCTGGCAACTTCGATTCGGGCAATTTGTTGAGCAGCCGTAATTCGGTTGCGTACGAAGCCGGTTTTTCGGCCTATGCAGTTTTAGGTCGGGGCTTTATGGCTACTGCAATACTCCAATATGCCTCGCCCGTGTTCCAGGCACAGGCGTTTGAGTATATGGGGCCGCTATATTTTCTTTCGCTCGAAAAATCGTTTGCCCAAAACTTAAAAGCCTCGCTTGTGTGTGCCGTGCCTTTTGCAGGCAGCGTGGTGTATCAGGCTTCGTTAATCGAAAACGAACAGTTCTATAGTCATTCCGAAGGACGAATAATGATGTCGGAAGTGCCGATCTGGTTCCGGCTGAGCTATAATTTTTCAGCGGGGGCAAAACGGAACAAAATTGATAGGGAAAAGGAAAAAGTTGACCCGGTAAATCGGAGGGGTTTTTAAATAAAAGTAGCTTGCTGAATTCAACTTTTTCACCTGTGCAACAAAAAAATGACGTTTTTATCGACACTCAAATTCTTAATAACTTGTGTTTTGTGTTCATTTTCTGCATGTTAAAGTTATTAACAGGTGTTGATAACTTGGGCTTGACTTTTTCGTACATCGCACAGTGAGGCGCTTTCATTTTAATGCAAAAAGTTAATAACGCGGTGAATAACAAGTTGATACAAACTGTCAGAAAATATTTGCAAAAGTGCTTTTACGCAGTATATTTGATTCATCAGGTGAACGATTAAAACCGTTCTGAAAACAAGGAGAAGGCAAAAACAACTTAGTTGATGTTTGAACCAAATCATCCAAACGAAAGTTTGCTTGTTGGAAGAACCGAAGCCGGTTCCTGAAAGAATTCGTTCTTTTAAAAACTGAAAATCCTGTCGGAATAGAACACGACATACTAGGAATGTTACATTGAAATCATGCAACAGTGATAAAATGTTTAGATGATGCCAAAAGCATCTCAATCGAAAAAAGTTTTCTACCTGAAAACTCTATTGATAAAAGCATTCCGGCACAACAGATGGTTGAAAAACCAGGTACTCCGGTATCGGTCTGAAGTGCAAGCTTTCTGAAGAGGAAACTCTGACAAAAGTGGTAGGTCGTATTTGAGAATCGATGTTCTTAACAGAGCATATTGTGACAAATAAATTGTATGTGTTTTGCAAAAAACATTGCATGGTGTCGCAATCGCAATACTGCGCAAGCAGAGTGTGTTGATTCAATGATAAGTGTTATTGCAAGAGGCGAACCCAAACAGTTTCGGCTGTGAAGGATGAAAATGCACAAAAGCAATGCAAGTTGAACTATGTGCACTACATTATTTTGGCCTTGTGCCAAAATTTGTTGAAAAGCCAATTGTGAATGCAGGCTCCTCAATTCGAAAGAAAGTGAGGGCAAAAAGTAAATCAACCTTACGGAAGGTTTTCTTTTAACGCATATCGATTTCTTTACTTGTAAAGTATCGTTTGGCACTGCAATGTGAAAGACTAACAGGATTAATTGTAGGTTGCAATTTCTGAAAATCGTAAGACAATAGGAAATTGTATGGGTAGATGCTCATAAGGGCAAAAACCTACATTGCAGCAATGCTTATGCATCGTTTGCGAGCCTATGATGCTTCGTCCCGGAAGTTGAATCGGATAGTTAAAGCTGCAAAGCCAAAACAAGAAGGTGCAATAAACGGACAATCGGATTATGTGGTTGTAACAGACAATGTATGATGATTAGGGCAACCAGAAATCTGTAAGGAATTTTGGACGCCGGTTTTACACATAGCCTGGCACTTTAGGGTGCAAACCTCTAAAGGGAAATGGGAGTCAATCGAACAGGTTGGTTCCCATTTTTGCTTTTATGAATTCTCCGTATTCAATAATACTGCGCTGCATATTTTTAAGTCATTTGTCATTAAGTTATTAGTTGGGGTCAAATGATCTTTCTTTTGGACGTTTTTTTTTCTACAGATATGACGATTAGCTTGAGATGGAATATTAGCTTGCTAGTAAAATGGGATCAGGGAGCGGAGTAAGCACAAGGAGCGGGGCACCAAAATATTTGTAGCATATCATAAGCATGTAGAAGCCTAAAGGTGCAGCGCACCGGAACATCCCATTAAAGTCAAAACCTTGGCTACCCTAATAAAAGGTGGTATTCTTTGGCCGAAAACAGCTTTATCAACTGCTGCCTGTCTTGGGATATCCATTTTGAGGGCTCGACCATGAACCGGAAAATGAACTTCTTCAATGTAGATTTGAGCACATCTTTTCCAAAGCTCGGAACTTTGGAAAAGGTATAAACAAAAATAATCCACCGCAAAGGCGCCAAGGCGCAAATGTTTTTTCTGTATTCTTTGTTTGTAGTTTGTATGCGGATGAAAAATTCTTGCCATTAGAATCAAATATTCCTATTCGATCAATCGTTTCCATATTCTGACTAACTATTATAATCCATTGGCTGTAAACCTCCAATAACCGCTTTTTATTTAAGTTTCATCTTTTTTTTTGGTGCTTCGGGCACAGCAATGCGTCTGCCGTCTGAAAAGAAATAACTTATACGTTCAATATTGATATCAAAATTATTGTTAGCGATCGTTTTGGGTTCATATAATTCAACATAAAGTTCTTTGCCGTCAACAAATGAACTGAACCTAAAACCGTCGAAATTTTCTTTATTATACATCCTTGGTTCCGAGGTAAAAGCTCCAGTTTGTTTGATACGGTATGAACCAAAACTAGCCCCTTCGGGTAAATCAAACTTTTCAAAATAAACCGCTATACCCTCCGATGTAGGGCTGGTAATTTTTAGTAACCATAAATATCCATGCCCCAAATCAAAGCGTGTTGCCATTTGTTTAAAAGAATACCGGGCTGAATCAATAGCGAAACCTGCCTTAATAACAGGTTTTATCATAATTGAATCGGGATCGTTATATACCCAAAAAAGGGAATCGTTGTTATAGCTGGCCGTTTCGTAATGGGGGCACATGTTATTGGGCTGTATCTTTTCATTGTAGGGTTGACTCAATGAAAATGGTTGGAGAAATTGAAATCCATTATAGATAAAGTTATCCTGAGCATCCGCTATGAAACAAAAAAAGAGGAATGCCGTAATGCATATTATTATCTTTTTCATATCTTATTGCATTTTAAGTTCTTTTACATCTTTCTTTTCGAGCTTTTCCAAGCGTTTGTAACTGCATAACTGTACTACTTTTCAGCACAGGGTTACTTCCATCAACACTGGCCTTAATGTTTGCCCCATTGAATAGTTTAAAGCCTGATTCGAGTTTTATTGATGTTCCTGCTTCCATGTTCACGGTTTTGCCCGGGTTAATGATAAAATCCCCAATATCTTGATGCTTATCGTTGCCCCAAGGTTGTGTGTTGTTGCCAACGGTAATTGCACTTGAGGTTTCAACCTGCAACTGAGCACATCTTTTCCAAAGTTCGAAACTTTGGAAAAGACAAAATATAACAATCACTCACCACCTTTTATATACTCAATTAAGGCATAGCTATTTCCGCTTGCTGTGCTATCGATATAAACAATGCCCTCCTCTTTTGTGTAATATAGCATTGGGCTTTTGCCTTTTTCTTTAGCAAAAACATATAGTTCAGGATATTCTTTGTTGTTTAAGGTGTGGTTGTAGAGGGTATCGTATAATGAACCTTCAAATTCTGTTTTAAAGTTTTCAACCTTTAACGCAATTGTCATCATGAAATATGGTTCTTTAAATGCATATATTCCTCCAAATATAGAAGTACTATGATTAAATGTTGCATCATAACTCTCAGAGTTATGATAAAAAAGCCCTAACGCACTTGTTCTTGAAGAATCTCGTATAATTTCTGTGAAAGCAAAAGCTAATGTGTCCATTTGAGGTTCTCTCAATAATGAAAATGAGTCACCTATATTATAAATGAGCAAAGCTCTTTCACTATCCGTAAAATAATAATTATTAACGTCATCGCTACTGCATGAAATAACAATGAATAATAATAGTACAAATGTTATTTGTTTCATCTTATTGATATTTAAAAGCAAAAGAAAGAGTTTTCTCTTTTCTTCTGCTTTGTTTACTATTGTTTTACAAACTTTTTTGTGTAAATATTTTTATCCCCATTAATAATATTTGCAACATACACACCTTTTGATAGAGATGAAATATCTACACTTAAGTTATTCTGGATAATTTCTGTTCTCTTAAATACTGTCCTTCCCGAAATATCTTTCACATACAATTCGGCATTCGTAAAATCTAACTTGCCAAAATCTATATTAAGCTTTTCATTTGCCGGATTTGGATAAACAATAATATCACTGTAGGGCGCTATATAATCATTATTATGCACCGAGATTGCAGTTGATTTTCAAACAACAATAATTTTAGATGAAGCCGCTTTTTTACCGTTCTTTTCACCAGCACAAATCAAAGTATATTGTCCGTTTTTCAAGCCATTAGGCAAACAGAATTCATTGCCATGTGTGCCATAACTAGTATTATTACCTAAAAGTATCCACGAAACATTTTTATATGCATCTACGTTTGTTGTATACTTTTCATTATCCGAAGCATATTTACTTCCTACAATAATCGGTGATTCTATCTGCTCTACAGAGCTGCTTTTTAACATAGGGTTACTTCCATCAACACTGGCTTTAAAGTTTGCCCCATTGCATAGTTTAAAGCCTGATTGTAATTTTATCGATGTTCCTGCTTCCATATTTACTGTTGTGCCCGGGTTAATAAAAAAGTCTTCAATATCTTGATGTTTGTCATTGCACTGTGCAAAGTCCAAACCGTCGGTTTTGAGAAGCTGGCCAATGCTTTTGACAGCCAGGCTATGGCTGCCTCAAGTTTAAGGCGTATACAGCGTTTTATAGCCCAATAAGCATTGGTCTCAGATTTGATTGCAAGGCTCATAAGATACTATTGCAAGGATTACAAACATTAAGTTAGTTGATGCTTGCCGCACCCCTCAAATCAGCAGTTTAACCGGTTAACCACTTCCCAATGCTCGGGACAGGCAGTTGCGTTGCGCTAAACGAGCAGGAGGAGCTTTTGACAAATTAATAAAATAGTGAATTGCCACAAGTAGCATCCCAAACACCATCAATCTTCCCTAAAACTGGGGTACATAAAGTGGCTGGCCGGAACAAAGGTTTCCTTAATGGTGCGGATTGATGTCCACCGCAGGAAGTTAAACACCGAACCGGCTTTATCGTCGGTACCCGAGCCGCGTGCGCCACCAAAGGGCTGCTGGCCAACCACGGCACCGGTGGGCTTATCGTTTATGTAGAAATTACCGGCGGCATGAGTTAGCCGTTTGGTAATTTTTTCGATGTTGTACCTGTTTTGAGAGATTACAGCCCCTGTTAGAGCATAAATCGAAGTATTGTCAAGTATATCGAGTGTTTCGTCCATTGCATTGTCGTCGTATTTGTACACGGTAACCACCGGACCGAATAGTTCTTCTTGCATGGTCACATAATCGGGCTTTTGTGCCAATATTACAGTGGGCTCAATAAAGTAGCCCTTGCTTTTATCGCATTTACCACCATAAAGAACTTCGGCATCTTCATCATCACGGGCACGGTCAATGTAGCTTTTTAGTTTATCGAACGATGGCTCGTCAATAACGGCATTCACAAAATTGGTAAAATCTTCGGGCGGCCCCATTTTCACCTCATCGAGCTGGGCTTTGGCTTTTGCCCAAAAGTCGCTCCATATGCTTTTAGGAACATATACCCTCGAAGCAGCCGAGCATTTTTGCCCCTGGTACTCGAAAGCTCCACGCACAAATGCAGTGGCAAGCGCTGTAGTATCGGCAGTATTGTCGGCAAAAATGAAATCTTTACCGCCTGTTTCGCCCACTATGCGCGGATACGAGCGGTATTTGTAAATATTTTCGCCAATGGTTTTCCAAATACTTTGGAACACTCCGGTTGAGCCGGTAAAGTGTATCCCGGCAAATTCCCGGTGATTGAAAATCACATCGGCAGCAGCTGGTCCCGAAACAAACACCAGATTAATTACCCCGTCGGGCAAACCGGCTTCTTTGAATATTTCCATGATTACCGCGGCCGAGTAAACTGCGGTTTTCGATGGTTTCCACACGCACACGTTGCCCATCATGGCAGGAGCGGCGGGCAGGTTGCCGGCTATCGATGTAAAGTTGAAAGGCGTAAGAGCAAACACGAAACCTTCGAGAGGGCGAAATTCGTTGTAGTTCCACATTCCGGGAGCCGATTCGGGCTGCATTTTGTAAATGTCGGTCATGCATTTTACCCCGAAACGGAAAAAGTCGGCCAGCTCACAGGCGGCATCAATCTCGGCCTGGAAAGCATTTTTCGACTGTCCGAGCATGGTTGCCGCGTTAATTTTGTCGCGATAAGAACCGGCAAGCAAGTCGGCAGCTTTCAGGAATATTGAAGCGCGGTGCTGCCATTCCATGTTTTCCCATTTCTCTTTTGCGGCCAAAGCAGCATCGATGGCTTTCTCAACATGCGAAGCATCGCCTTGATAATAATGACCCAATGTGTGATTAATATCATGAGGTGGGAATATGCGAACTTTCTTTTCAGTTTTAACTGCCTTTCCTCCTATGCTCATAGGAATAAGCACCTCTTCGGAGCGCATTTTATCAATGGTCAGTTTTAACGATGCACGCTCAGGACTACCGGGTGCATACGTTTTGATGGGTTCGTTTTTGGCTATGGGTACATTGAAAAAACCTTTTGGCATAACGCTGAATTTTATCGGTTTCTAAATATTTTTGATTGTCTCACCTTCAAAATTACAACCTTATGTTTATTTAAACACTAATAAAAGTCAGAGAGCTTGGTCATAAACAAGCCAAAAGCCATCATCCAAAAGCCATTAGCCAAAAATATTTCATTCAATTATATTATTAAATTTGTTTACAAGTTATTAGATTTGTATCATGTCGATCAAGGTTAAAGAAATAAGCAAAAATTACGGTAAGCAAGTAGCACTCGATAAAGTTAGTTTTGAAATTGAGTCGGGACAGGTAGTTGGTTTTTTAGGTCCTAACGGGGCAGGAAAATCAACCATGATGAAAATACTTACCGGCTACTTACCTCCCGATGGCGGTGAGGCTTATGTTTGCGGCCAAAAGGTAGAAAGCGAGAAAACCGCTTTCCGTTCAAAAATTGGCTACCTGCCCGAGCACAACCCGCTTTATCCTGAAATGTATATTCGTGAATATTTGCGACTTGTGGCAGGCTTCTACAAACTTAAAAACAAAAAACAAAGGGTTGAAGAAGTGGTGGAAATGACCGGACTCGTTCCCGAGGTTTCAAAAAAAATAGGAGCTTTGTCGAAGGGTTATCGGCAACGCGTAGGACTTGCACAGGCACTCATACACGACCCCGAAGTGCTCATTCTCGATGAACCCACATCGGGGCTCGACCCCAACCAGCTCGACGAAATCCGCAACCTGATTACACACATCAGCACCAACAAAACAGTAATGCTTTCCACCCATATTATGCAGGAAGTTGAAGCAATTTGCAACCGCGTTATCATTATTCACAACGGCAAACTGGTAGCCGATGGCAGCACATCCGATATAAAGAAAATGTCGAAAGGGGCAGGACAACAAGTGCTGATACAGTTCAGCCATAAAATAAAACCGGAAGAAATTTCAGCACTACCTTTTGTGGCTTCGGTAAGCGAAATTGAAGCAGAACAGTTCCTTGTTGCCTCTTCGGTCGATGACGATATACGCCCACTGCTCTTTAAAGTGGCTGTTGAAAACAACTGGACTCTGCTTACCCTATCGGAACAAATGCGGAGCGTGGAAAACATTTTCAGGGAACTAACCACCTAAACACATGAAAAACAGCATCCCCAAAGTATCGGTTGTTTTGCCCTTCTTCAATGCTGAAGAAACGTTGGAGCTTGCTGTTCACAGCATTTTGGATCAAACATTTTCCGATTTTGAACTCATACTGGTCAACAATAATTCTAACGACAAAAGCCGCGACATAGCATGGCTTTTGGCAAGCCAAGACGAACGCATACTATTAATTGAAGAAAAACAGCAGGGAGTTTGCCATGCCGCCAATGCAGGAAACAAAATTGCCCGCGGACGATACATTGCCCGTATGGATGCCGATGATGTTTCGCTGCCCCTCCGCCTCGAGAAACAAGTGCAACTGCTCGACAATAAGCCTGAAATTGGAGTAGCATCGTGCCTGGTGAAACACGTGGGTCACCACAACAATACCAGCGGATTAGAAAATTTTGTTGATTGGGCAAACAGCCTATTAACACCCGAAAATATTGAGGTAAACCGTTTTATCGAAATGCCGCTTATTAATCCTACTACCATGTTCCGCAGCGAGTTGCTAGACAAATTCAGCGGCTTCATTCACGGCGATTTCCCCGAGGACTATGAGCTTTGGTTGCGCTGGATGGACAAGGGTGTGAAAATAGAAAAAGTACCCGAAGTGCTTTTCCATTGGTTCGATTCCGAAACCCGACTTACACGTACCGACCCGCGCTACAGCACCGATGCCTTTTACCATATTAAGACTCGTTACCTTTCGAAATGGCTGGCCGGGAACGACCATCCTTATGTTTGGGTGTGGGGCGCCGGACGTGTTACCCGAAAACGAGTCGATATGTTGCAGGAACTGGGTATTTGGGTGGAAGGTTATATCGATGTGAAAGAGCGCTACTTCGACGATATTTGCTGTATTTCGTACAAAGATTTCAACTGGGAGGCCCCATCGTTTATCCTTTCATACGTTGCAAACCGTGGTGCCCGCGACCAAATACGTGAATTCCTCGTTTCAAAAGGAAAAACCGAAGGCAAGGATTTTTTGCTGGTGGCATAGAATTTAAAAACCATCTTTCTGTACTGAAATTTAATGTACGTGTAGATATTTGTACGGATAATTTACGTATTATTGTTAAAAATATATGCTATGGCTACAATAACTAAAGAACAAGCGAGATTTGATGCACGACTTCCAAAAGAACAAAAACAATTCTTTGAGAAAGCGGCATATCTGGGTGGTTACAGAAACTTGACCGACTTCATTTTTCATACGGCTCAGGAAAAGGCAAAAGAAATAATCGA
>SKHV01000368.1 GCA_007116765.1 Prolixibacteraceae bacterium
GCCCTTCCTTTTTTTTTTTTTTAATCTGATTTTCATCCAGTAAGCGTTCCAAAATGCTTTGGGGTATTTCGATAGCTTTTTTCTTATGAACTGTAATGTTTTGAAAGCCCTGACCGGAAATTATCCTTAAATATTCATCCATGCCTATTGCTCCTGAAACGCATCCAACATACATTTCAACATCTTTCTTCAATGAAACGGGCAATTCGCCCTGAGTTACTACATCGGATATACAAAAGTGGCCTCTTGGTTTGAGCACCCTGTGAATTTCAGCAAAAGCCTTGTTTTTATCGGGCACCAGGTTTAGCACACAATTAGAGACTAGCACATCAAAAGTTGAATCGGGCAAAGGCATATCTTCAATATCGCCCTGAACAAACTCAACGTTTGTATACCCCATTTTCTGATTGTTCTCCCGGGCTTTAAGAACCATTGCCTCGGTAAAGTCAAGGCCGGTAACTTTACCTTCATCGCCAACAATTGAGCGTGCCACAAAGCAATCGTTTCCGGCACCGCATCCTAAATCGAGCACGCTGTCTCCGGGTTTTATGTTCGCATATTGTGTTGGAATACCACAACCAAGCCCCAAATCGGCCTCGGGGTTGTGCCCTTCAATACCCGTGTATTCATCGCCTATCATGCTAAACTCCAACTCACCACAACAACCCGAAGTGCCACAACACGTGTCGGCAGCAAGCTTTAAGGGCTGATTGGCAATATCAGAGTATTTGCTCTTTACTATTTGCTTGATATCACTCATTTTTTTACACGTGACATTAGAGTTTAGGCTTTATCTCTTCAGTATAAAATTCCCAAAACCCTTCTTTGATTTCATCGCGCACACGAATAAATTCGCTCCAGATGAACTCTTCGCTTCCTTCGGCATGCGATGGGTCGTCGAAGCCAATATGCAGGCGGTTCTTCACTTTACCCATGAAAGCCGGGCATGCTTCGTTGGCACCACCACAAACGGTAATTACATAGTCCCATTCTTCGCCCAAGTATTTTTCAACCGAATCGGAAGTATGGCCACTTATGTCAATGCCAATTTCTTTCATGGCCTTCACTGCTTTCTGGTTCAACTTACCCGAAGCTTCGGTTCCCGCTGAACGTACACTTATGTTTTTATCGAACGACTGCATGAAGCCGTGTGCCATTTGGCTACGGCAGCTGTTACCGGTACATAGTATCAATACTTTCATTATTTAACTTTTAGGTATAACATTTCCTTTAATTCTTAAAACCACCAACGAATTGGCTGCATTTGAGCTTACAGTTATTGACTTGTTGAAACCTCCCATAATGCGTGTATTGTACTTCACTTTAATTATCCCTTGCTCACCTGACTGAACAGGTTCACGCGTCCATTCAGGTGCAGTACAGCCACACGATGCACGTACATTGGTAAGTACCAAAGGTGCATTGCCTTTGTTGGTAAATTCGAATTCGCATATACCATCACTCCCTTGCTCAATGGTTCCATAATCAAATACTACTCTTTCGAAAATAATTGAATCGGTTTTAGCAGTTGTTGCTTCTTGTGCTTGTACACTTAAAAATCCTATGCAAAGCATAATTAAAGTGAAAAATAAATGTTTCATTTCTAAATATGTATTATTGGTTAATATTACAATGTGATTCATTGGTAAACTTAAATTCGCTAAGAAAATCCTTAAAGAGCATTTTCATATCGTTAATTTTTTCATAATTAAGACAATAATTTGTATTTACACCACTTATGTGCCCATGAATCAACCCGGCATTCTTTAGCTCCCTCAAATGCTGATTCACTGTAGTGCGCCCCAAAGGCAATACATCTGATAAGTTGCCCGAAATGCAAGTTTTTGTTTCGGCCAGATAATGAAGTATTTGCAAACGTGCAGGGTGTGCCAATGCTTTAAACAATGCAGCTTGCTGTTGTAATTCCTTGTTAAACAATTCGGTTTTCGATGCTACCATTTTCACACATTATTTATAATTATCACGACGTAAAAATACAACATTTATCGACACGACGTATATATACATCTTAAATTTTCATTAAGAAAATATGAATGTGTTTCATTTAAAATACCTTCAACAACAAATAAAATAATAATGTAGAAAGAAAGCAATGAGTTAAAAATTACTTAAAAATCCAAATTAATTTTTTTGAACCGATTTTTACTTCGACTATAAGATAAAAGCTATTTTATCGTGGCCAGGGGCTGTCTAAAAAGTCATTTATTTGGCCACTAATACACAAAGGCAACACAAAGTTTTAATTCTCATAATCTAGGCTTTGTGTTGCCTTTATGCCTCCGAACCTTTGTGGCAAATTTAGTTTTTATGACTTTTTAGACAGCCCCTTGGTTTAACTCCAGTCAATAATATTCTTATCCCTTGTCCTTTGGGTACAAAATGTCCTCTGATTTTCCATTTTTGAGCTAAATGAATGCACCGCGTCCATACACTTCTGGGGTGGTCTTCATAATTTACTCATTTCTTTGTTCTTTATGCCGCCTCCATGAGCCCATCTCCTCCAAATCAGCTTTGTAAAAATGATGTTCATATAATTTTAATTCCACTTGATGTCCGCTTCTGGTAATTTTGGAAGGAACTGCAACAAACCAAACGATAAACATACGGTGTTCCTGCCGCCTGAGTTTATTCTTCTTTTGGCGCTTCATTACTAACAGGTTATAAGCAAATACGCTTAATTGCCACAGAATATCGTTTGCCCAAAAATCATCAGTCAATGTAGCGCCTGCCATTGCCTGCCTTTTACCTGTTTATCCAGGTTCGCAGGTTGAACGTTGCTTGTAAACCTCATGCAACTGGGTGGTATCTAAATCCAGATTGCTTGCATAGCACACGTACATATAAACTGGTACAATTTGTTTTTCACCGAGACATTCGACTTGCACATACCTGCCTGTATATAAATGTTTTACAACTATTGATTGTCTTTTAATTTTTTCTTTGTATTTTTCATTCTGGAAGTGAAGTTTTTTGTCGAATATATTTATTTTAACAAA
>SKHV01000282.1 GCA_007116765.1 Prolixibacteraceae bacterium
ACAGCCTTTGAGAAAAGACAATACTAATTCAACCACGCTGTGGTTGATACTGAACCTTCATCACCCCTACCCCGCATTGCACACAGGCTATTGGCTCCGCCGATTTTCAATTGGCTCCGCCGATTTTCAATTGGCTCCGCCGATTTTTAATTCACATTCATTCCCAACGGGAATAGGGTTACAACTCCCCTAATCTTCTACCAGCTTAAAATCCATTTGTTTTTTCTCAAGGTTGGTGCGTACCACTTCAACTTTAACTGCTGCTCCCAACTGGTAGGTTTTGTTGGAATGCATACCGGTAATGCTGTAGTTTTTCTCATCGAAAAAGTAAAAATCGTCGGTTAAATCGCGCATAGAAATAAGTCCTTCACATTTATTCTCGTTCAGTTCTACAAAAATACCAAAGTCGGCTACACCCGAAATCACACCATCGTAAATATTGCCTACTTTATCCTGCATAAACTCTACCTGCTTGTACTTGATTGACGAGCGTTCGGCATTTACTGCCCGCTGTTCCATGTTCGACGAGTGGCGGCATTTCTCTTCGTACTCGTCGGCTTTTACCGAGCGACCACCATCGAGATAGCGGGCAAGCAGGCGGTGTACCATTAAATCGGGGTAACGGCGTATAGGCGATGTAAAGTGTGAATAAAAATCGAACGAAAGCCCATAGTGCCCAATATTTCGGGTTGAATACACCGCTTTTGACATGGCACGTACGGCCAGAGTTGAAATTACATTTTCTTCGTTTTTGCCTTTCACATGATTCAACAAGCTATTGATTGATTTTGAAAGGTTGCCCTTGGAATTCAGATCGATTCCATAGCCAAATTTATTGATAAAATTATTGAACGAATCGAGCTTGTCGGGGTCGGGCTTATCGTGAATGCGATACACAAAAGTTTTGGCTCTTGCTTTTTTGGCCGTGTTGCCAATAAAATTGGCTACCTGTTTATTTGCAAGCAACATGAATTCCTCCACCAGATGGTTGGCTTCTTTAGCTTCTTTAAAATAAACGCCCAGAGGCTTTCCTTTTTCGTCGAGTTCGAATTTCACCTCTACCCTGTCGAAAGCAATGGCACCATCGCCAAAACGCTGTTCTTTGAGTTTTTGTGCCAGTTCATTCAGTTTAAGCACTTCTTCTTTCAGGTCGCCTTCACCGTTTTCAATAATATCCTGTACTTCGGCATATTCGAACCTGCGGTCGGAAATAATTACCGTACGGCCAAACCATTCGTTTTTCACCTTGGCATTTTCGTCGAGCTCGAACACAGCCGAGAAGCAAAGCTTTTCTTCGTTTGGGCGAAGAGAGCAAACGTTGTTCGACAGCTTTTCGGGCAACATGGGCACTACTCTGTCCACCAAATATACCGAGGTTGCACGTTCTTCGGCTTCGGTATCGATAAGCGTGCCGGGTTGCACGTAGTGACTCACATCGGCAATGTGGATGCCCACTTCCCAATTCCCGCCGGGGAGTTTTTCTATTGAAAGTGCATCGTCAAAGTCTTTGGCATCGGCCGGGTCAATGGTAAGGGTTGGTACATTTCTGAAATCGCGGCGCTTTGAAATTTCTTCATCGGTAATTTCAATGGGCAGCTTTTCGGCAGCTTTTTCCACTTTAACAGGGAATTTGTACGGAAGGTCGAACTCGGCCAAAATAGCGTGCATTTCGGTATCATTCTCACCGGGCATTCCCAGCACGTCAATTATTTCACCAAAGGGGTTTTTAGCATGTGGTGGCCAGTCGGTTATTTTAGCAACAGCCTTTTCGCCCTGTTTTGCACCTTTGAGTTTTTCTTTCGGAATAAATATATCGAAGGCGTTACGCCCGGTAGGCACTAAAAAGGCAAAGTTTTTCGACATAGAAATTGTGCCCACAATGTTGTTTTGTGCACGTTCTAGAATCTCAACCACTTCGCCTTCGGGCTGTTTACGCTTGCGTTTGGCATGCAAATACACCCTAACTTTGTCGCCATTCAATGACCTATTAAGATTTGGACCGGCAATAAATACATCTTCGTCGAGCTCTTCGGTAATCAAAAAGGCATAACCCTTTTGTGTCATTTCGATTTTTCCCACCACATAGCCCGTTTTCAATTTAAGTTGATATTTACCACGTTCTTTCTTGGCCAGATATCCATCGTCGGTAAGTTCTTCGAGTGCCACATGGCACAATTCACGTACCGACTGTTCATTAATTTTTAAAGTTCCTGTTATTTGTTTATAGCTGAATATTTTCTCGGTATTGCTGTAAAATATTTCAAGAATTGCTTTTTTCAATTCTTTTTTGTTGAAACCCTTGTTTGGATTTTTTTTCTTTTTGTTCTTTTTTGACATAATATTTTGTTTTAGTCGTATTGTTATTTACTTAAACCTGCCCAATCGAAACGATAATAAAGCACGGTTGAAATTACATTATTATATTGACCAACGGAATGTGCAAGCCAAAAAAAGTCGTGCCTTTGGTCTATTGAAATCATTGAATACTGAAAACGCAGTTCGAGCATCATTTTGCTTGCCCAGTACTGTGTGCTAATTTGGTCGAAATCGACTTTCATTCCGGCAAAAAAGCCTACTTCCCAATCGGCAATGTCGTCGTTTTGTACTACGGGGTCGTAACCAAAATTATCGTAGCCGCTTTTGCTTACAAGGTAGCCGTACGAAAGCCCTCCAAAAACAGAAAAATATTCGTACCTGAAACCCAGAAGTACGGGAAGGTCGATATAATTAAGGCGATATACATATTTGTGATTATTGTTCTTATTTGTGGGCATTACACGTGCACCTTTTTGGTTGAATTTTATCTCCATGCCCCAATACAAGTTGCGGCTCAGGTCACGCTGAATCCATGTTCCTGCTACCATCCCCATTTTATTGTAGCCCGAGGCAAAATCGCCATCAATTTGGCTGCCGTTGAAACCGCCAAGCACACCTCCATAAAATTCCTGTGCCACAAGCATTGTTGGAGCAAAAAACAGAAGTATTAAAATGGAGATTTGTTTCATTAGCATGATTTTATCCTAAATATACTGTTTTGAACAACAACTAATGAATTTAGAGGTACTTTTTAAGTTCATTCTTTAGAATTTCGACACCTTTTCCTGCTTTTTCTTTTATGAATGTCACTTTGGAATACACATCAACGGGATTAGGGTCGATAAGAAAAACCGGAACTCCGCGCCTTACATAGTTCAATAATCCGGCAGCCGGGTACACGTTCAGCGAGGTACCCACCACCACGAATATCTCGGCATCGTGCACAATAGGTAAAGCCTCTTCTATTGCGGGAACTTGCTCGCCAAACCAAACAATGTGCGGCCTTAGCTGGCTTTCGTGCTTGCACCTATCGCCAAATTTCAGTTCCCAACCGTCAATGTCGTAAATTAAATTTTCATCGACCGAGCTTCGTGCCTTTTTTAGTTCGCCGTGTAAATGCAGCACCTTTGAGCTACCGGCTCGTTCGTGCAGGTCGTCGACGTTTTGGGTGATAATATGCACATCGAAATCCTTTTCGAGTGCTGCAAGCCCATAATGCCCTTTGTTGGGTTCACATCCCAGTAACTGCTTGCGCCTATCGTTATAAAAACGCATAACCAGTTCGGGATTGCGTTCCCATGCTTCGGGGGTTGCTACTTCGTTTATGTCATATTCTTCCCACAGGCCGCCCATATCGCGGAAGGTTTTAATTCCGCTTTCCTGGCTAATTCCTGCTCCTGACAGTATTACTAGTTTCTTCATAGTTTCAATTAATCTCCTTCGTATTTAGCATACAAATCGGGGATAATGGTTTGTTCCTCAATAGGTGGTCGCACGTATCCTGTTGCCTCGGGTCTTGGTTCCAATTCAATCTTGGGAGGCACCACGTCATCATAAGGAATTATACTAAGCAAATGACTTATGCAGTTAAGTCTGGCACGCCGTTTTTCGTCGCTATTGACCACATACCAAGGCGACTGCTTGGTGTCGGTATAGCTAAACATTTCATCTTTAGCTTTGGAATATTCTACCCATTTTTGTCGGGAGGCCAAATCCATGCTGCTTATTTTCCAACGTTTAGTAGGATCTTCAATTCTATCCTGAAATCGTCTTTCCTGTTCTTCTTCACTCACCGAAAACCAGTATTTTATAAGAATAGTGCCAGAGCGAATTAGCATGCGTTCGAAATTGGGGCATGAGCGCAGAAAATCCCAATATTCATCGTCGGTGCAAAATCCCATTACCCGATCGACACCTGCACGGTTATACCAACTTCGATCGAATAATATCATCTCACCTTGAGCGGGTAAGTGCTGTACATAACGCTGAAAATACCACTGCGATTCTTCTTTTTCGGTAGGTACACCAAGTGCCACCACCTTGCATATACGTGGGTTTAATGCTTCCGATATTCGTTTTATAACGCCACCTTTACCCGCAGCATCGCGACCTTCGAAAAGCACAACCACGCGCAAACCTTTCTTTTTAATGGTAGTCTGAAGCTTTATCAACTCTATGTACAAGCGTTCGAGTTCGCTTTCGTAATATTTCCGTTTAAGCTTTTGCATATCTATTGATTATTGATTTGCACCTAATTTAAGAAGAAAATTTCACGGAGCAGTCAGATTCAGGATTTATAGTAGATATTGGGTGAAATCTTTTTCAGCAGCCATGCCATATTTTCGCCCAATTTACGCATGGTTTGCAGTCCTTCAACATCGTTGAGCACATCGCCGGGTTCTTTCCCCATTGCTACGTTCCAGTATGTTGAGCCGGGAATTATCATTTGGTTTATCAAAAAGAAGTTGTTCATGCTGTTGAGCGCATGTAAATCGCCGGCACGGCGTTGCACCACCACGCCCGCAGCCACCTTACGGGCAAGCAGATGACCGTTGCCTCGTGTTACGTATCCCGAAACATCGATAAGGGCTTTCATTTCGCTTGTTATGTCGGCAAAATACACGGGCGATCCAAGAATTATACCATCGGCCTCAATCATTTTTTCGATGCAGGTATTCAATAGCTCGTTTTTGATATGGCACCTTCGATCTTGCACTTCGCGGCATTTTCCGCAAGCCGTGCATCCATGCACCGTTTTATTGCCAATTTGCACCACTTCGGTTTCGATACCGTGTTTTTGTAACTCGTGAAAAATTTCGTTGATTAACAACGAAGTATTCCCGTTTTTACGCGGGCTACCGTTAAATGCTACTACTTTAGTCATAAAAATTTAATTATTGTATTTCCCGTTTGTCGCGATTGAATACGTAGGATATGATGTTGGTTCCCATTTGCAGGGCCATTTGCCTTATATGCTCCGGGTTTTTATGTACGGCATACGACTCCCAACCGTTTCCAAGGTCGGTTTCATAACTATAAAACACTACCAGGCGTTCTTCGTGAAACAAGCCGAAGCCTTGCGGGGGTTTTCCGTCGTGCTCGTGTATTTTAGGCAAACCATTTTCGAAAGTATAGTGTTGATGGTAAATGGGATGGTCAAATGGCAACTCGACAAATTCCTGGTCGGGGAAAACCTTTTTCATTTCGCGACGCACGTATGGATCCATTCCATAATTATCGTCGATGTGTAGAAAGCCGCCACCCATGAGGTAGGCCTGCAATACTTCCACATCACGTGACGAAAAATACACATTTCCATGACCGGTCATGTGCACAAATGGATAATTAAATATTTCAAAGCTTCCGGGCTCAACCGTTGCAGGCTGCGGATTGATGTTGGTTCCCAGGTTTTCGTTCACATACTCAATTAAATTAGGCAATGAGGTAGGATTGCTGTACCAATCTCCACCACCTCCGTATTTCAAAAGTGCAATGCGCACTGTGGTATTGGGCTGTGCCCAAGCCGCCAGGCTCGTTGCTAAAATCAATATTGTAATAATTTTCCTCATTGTTCTATCTCATTCACCACGTTAACAATTTGAACTGCCGACACCCCTGCGGTTTCTGTCCTTAGTCGGCTGCTCCCAAGGCTAATGGGCGTATAATCATTAGCTAGTGCCAGTTCTATTTCTTGTGAAGAAAAATCGCCTTCGGGGCCAATTAATATCAACACCCTACCGGCAGGTTTCAACAAGTTGAACAGATGCACCTTATCGCCTTGGGAACAGTGAGCAATATATTTTGAACCCGACTCTTGACTTTTTATTAACGCTTCAAAATTAGTTAAATTATTCAACTTGGGCAGATAAGCTTTAAGCGATTGCTTCATAGCTGCCACAATCACTTTCTCAAGCCTGTCGGGTTTTAGCTGTTTGCGTTCGGAGTTTTCACAAAGCAGGGGAGTTATTTCGTCAATCCCAATTTCGGTAGCTTTTTCGAGAAACCACTCAAAGCGGTCGGTATTTTTTGTGGGGGCAATGGCTACATGCAGATAGTAATCGCGTTTTTCGTGGGCGCTAATATGTTCTTCGACCTCAACCTTGCATTTTTTTGGGTTGGCATCGCTAATACGAGCTAAGTACCATCCGCCCCTGCCGTCGGTCAGGGTAAGCTTGTCGCCAACATTGTTCCGCAGTACACGTATGCAATGTTTCGATTCGTTTTCGTTGAGTGTATATGATTTTCCCGAAATATTGGGGGTGAAAAAAATGTTCATTGTTCTATTTATAAATTTTCGGATACAGGTGCAAAAATAATAAACCTGTACGAGCTTCCACATCGGCCCAGTCCTCAACCTCAAAATCGAGCACTACAGTGGATGAAGTTGGCATATGCCCGTCGTAATCTACACTCATATTCTGAGCCACATAGTGCATAAAGGGGTTGTGTCCGATCACAAACAAGTTATCGATGTGGATATCGGTACTTTGCACCAGTTTAATAAAATCTTTAGTGGTATAATCGAAATAAAGCCCTTCAACTTCAATAATTTTATCCACAGGATACTCAAAACCCTTGGCAAAAAGTTGTGCAGTATGAATTGCACGTTGCGCCGGTGAAGAGATTATCCTATCGGGCGAAACTTTCCATTCTTTAAGGTCTTCCACAATTTTTGCCACATCGTTAATCCCCCGATCGGTCAACTCACGGGCAAAATCACGCTCATAACCAAACTGTTCGGTCTTAGCATGTCGTATAATTACCAGTCTCTTCATAATGTTATTGTTATTTTTTGCACTCTATAATCAGCATAAAGGTCGTTATTTTTCTACATTTACCACAAATTTTTTTGAATAATGAAGCGAATTGGACTTATTTCGGACACACACGGTTTTATTGACCCCAAAATTTACGAGTTTTTTTCAAACTGTGATGAGATTTGGCATGCAGGCGATTTTGGCAATCTGGAAACTGTTGAAAAATTAGGTTCGTTTAAGCCTTTGCGCGGTGTTTACGGTAACATTGACTGCCACAAAGTACGTGCAGTTTTCAAAAAACACTGCAAATTCACCCTCGAAGGAGTAAAGGTTTGGATAACCCACATTGGTGGCTACCCCGGGCACTACGATAAAAGCGTGAAGCCCGAAATATTTACTAACCCGCCAACACTATTCATTAGTGGGCACTCGCATATTTTGAAAGTGATTTACGACGAAAAAAACAAGTGTCTGCACATAAACCCCGGTGCGGCAGGAAACCATGGCTTCCATCATGTAAAAACAATACTGCGCTTCATAATTGAAGACGGACGTATTAAAGAATTGGAAATAATGGAGATACCCAGAATGAAGTAAGCTTATTTTATGATAATTTAAGATTTCTTATCAATAATATTTCTCACTTTTACATTCACTTTTTGAACTAAAAACAGACCAAAAAATGAGTTATGAGAAAATTTCTATCAACTGTATTCTTCTTGATTTTATTATTAAACCTTAATGCGCAGGAAATTCCAGATTCGATTCATATTGAAATCAACAAAAAGCAAATTGAATATGCATTCGATGTCTTGTTTTTCGAACAGTTTCTACCTTTAAGCGGCACGTTTAACAGCGAGCATATAAAAGTTAGCCAGTTTTTAACCGACGAAAGCATAAAAAATGTTCCATTTTTAAACACCCATCAAAGCCACAATATTTTCCTTTACAAAACACCCATGTTTGAATATTGGCAAACAAAATCACCACTTAGTATGGGCTTTTTATTCAACTTAGACCAAGTCACCAGATGGGAAAAATTAAATGTCTTTATCGATGGCAGTACTCACCTTGCAAACAGTTACGAGTTGAACGAAGAGGGACATGCCGTTCAAACCGATTTCGAAAGGGGAGTTTTTTGGAAGCTGGGCACCGGAGCCACGTATGAATATTCACCGGGCAAAAAGCTATTCATAAAATCGTCGGTTCAATTCAAAGACTTTAATCCGGTTGGCTCAAGGCACTCAGGAGGAGTAAAAGTTAATTTCTAAGCATATTATCTTAGCATAACAAACCGAAACGGGCAATAACAATTACTCGTTACTGCCCGTTCCGATAAGGGTAAGGTATATAAAAAGGAGGGTTAATTTACGCCAATTTTTTCAAGCCGTTTTTTCAATAATTCCATTCTGTTTTCAAAAGCTTCGCCAACCATAGCCAGCGCAAGGAGCTGCTTTGGGTTCATTTGGTTTTCAAACTGCTCCATTTTTTTGTTCATTTGGACATAATTTTTCGAAAATTCTCTATATGCCACAGCCATTTCGCCAGCTAGCCTAAGTACTTTTAACTTCTCAACAATTGTCATTTCTTCAGCTTCTTTCTCCCACAAGTTTGGATTTTCGATACATGCATGCTCAATGGAAGCAGAAAAGCAGTTAAAAGATTTTTCAGCAGAACGAATAAAATCGACCAGCTCGTGCTGCTCATTAAGCTCATCGGGGATTTCAATTACCAAAGGAGGTATTTCACATTCCGATTTTTGCTTACAAGATGCAATCGCAAAAACCAAAACTATAAATAGGGAGTATTTGAGAATAAGTTTCATCGCATTAATATAATTAATTGTGCTATATTTAAACTTCAATTCAAAATCAATAAGCTTTCAAACAATAATTCAACATCAAAAGTAATTAGCACAATATTTATCGAAGCAAACAACTCGAAAATGTCAGGTACTAATAAGAATGTGCTCCAATATTAACAATAACTGCATTTCATAACGAATCTTTCACAATTCCCTAAAAATTTTGCGTATATTATTAAACGCAAAAATTCTTACTAATATGGAAAAAGAAGATATAAGTCAATTAATACAAAACCAGCTTCTATTAAATAAAGTAGAAGAACTGGCAAAAATTGGTGGATGGGAATATATACTTGAAACCAATGAATTGTTTTACACCGACGAAATATTCAATATACTTGAATCAGAAACTAAATTTACTCCCACCATTGAAATTGCGACCAGCTTTTATACCAAGAAATCAAAGCCGATTTTTGAAAACGCTATAAAAGAATTACTAGAAAAAGGAAAGAGCTACGATTTAAACCTAAGAATTATAACCAGGAAAGGAAATAAGAAATGGATAAACCTAAAAGGAAAAGCTATTTACAAAAACAATAAACTGACGGGAGCAATTGGAACGTTTCAAGACATCGACAATCAAATAAAAGAGAATAAAATTCTCGATACAATAATAAAAACATCCTCGAATTTAATTGACGCCGACATAAATACTTTTGATTACTCTGTATTGACCCAAACCATGCAGCAAATATCTGGAGCAGAGTACGCGATTCTAAACATTTTCGACGACGACAAAAAGCAATTTACAACTTATTCTATATCGGGAAACATTGAACACATCAGTCAAATCCAGAAAATGCTTAACACTCCCCTGCTCAAAAAGAAATGGAATTACGACGAACGACGTGAAGAATTGACTAAGAACAAAACCATCACATATTTTGAATCACTACGAGATTTAACCGGCAATGTTTTAGATATAAACACAATAATATCAATTGAAAATGAATATAACCTGGGAGCTGCTTATCTTTTAAAAATTATAAGAAATTCGCTTGTAATTGGCGACTTCACTTTGCTTTTTAATAAAAACAAAACACTTGAAAATGAACGCATGTCCACTTTCTTTGCCAATCAGGCAGGGCTTGTGATTGAAAAATTGAAAACAGAAGAGTCGCTGTTGCACAACGAATTGAAGCAAAAACAAATGATATCGGGAATATCCGATGTAATTGCTATTGTACATGAGAACGAAAACATTGAATACATCAGCCCCAATGTACAACGCTTGTTTGGATGGTCTCCGGCTGAAATAACAGCCAATAAATTCAAACATTTTATAAAGCCCTCCAACCATAAAAAAATTGAAAAGGCCTTTATCAATACTATTCACAAAAAAGGAAACGACGATCCGGTTGAATTTGAAGTACTATGCAAAAACGGCCAATACAAACACGTTGAACTAACTGCAACTAACTACCTGAAAGACCCCGTAATTAAGGGAATACTGATCAATTTTCATGATATATCAAAAAGAAAACTCATACAAAAAGAAGCATTAAAACTAAAACAAGCTGTTGAACACAGCTCTGCAGCCATAGTAATTACCGATACCGATGCAAAAATTGAATATGTTAACCCAAAATTCATTGAACGGACAGGTTATTCTGCTGAAGAATTGATGGGCAAAAACCCACGTATTATTCAGTCGGGGCAAACACCAATAGAGGTATACAAAACCCTTTGGGATACTATTTCTAAAGGGGAAGAATGGAGAGGAGAATTACTCAATAAATCGAAATATGGAAACCTGTTTTGGGAAATGTCATCAATCAGTTCTATTAAAAACGAGAATGGTGTAATTACTCACTATGTAGCTGTAAAAGAAAACATAACCGGACAAAAAGCACAGCATGAAGCCATAAAAGAGAATAATAAAATGCTAGAACAAATCAATGCCGAAAAAGACAAGTTTTTCTCCATAATTGCACACGATTTGCGCTCGCCTTTTAACTCGTTGCTTGGCTTAACTCAAGTTATGACCGAACAGCTCAAGTCAATGACACTAGAGCAAATCCAACAACTGGCTGAAAGTTTAAACGATTCGGCCTCGAACCTGTACGACTTGATTAGCAACTTACTTGAATGGTCAACTTTACAAAGGGGGATTACTACATTTGAGCCCAAAGAAACCACTGTTGATGAAATGCTTAATTCTTGTTGCGATACGCTTATCGATATTGCAAAACAAAAAGGAATTTCCATTGAATTCGATTTCGATAAAACCATCCATTTTTTTGCCGACAGGAACATGTTAAAAACGATACTGCGAA
>SKHV01000069.1 GCA_007116765.1 Prolixibacteraceae bacterium
GCGATATGTGGCAATGCTTATATGCAAACAGATTTTGCACCTACGGCGCAATTTTTTGGACGATGAATCCGTTTTTTTTACCCGCATTTTATGCCTAAAGGCATAGTCGAATCATGTATTTTGTAGATAAATACACCTGAAACCGCAATACCGACAAGCGAGTTGGGGAACTTATAGTTAAGGCTCATTTAGTTTTAGTTTCTGGATAGTAACAGTACAATAATTTAAAGAAAAGCTTAGCCTGCGGCTAAACCACACGATACAATCGCGCGGCAGCAATGGAACTTACGATATATCCAGAAGTGCAGGGTTATATTTCTTGTCTATTTATCGCTATAATGACCTTTCGCAGAGATTACTTCAATCGTAACAATTACATCATCAATTGAGTATACAAGTCGATTCTTTTTATCAATCCTTCTTGACCATTGACCTTGTCTATCACCTTTCAACTGTTCAACCTGACCTGTTCCGGTTTTGGGATGTTCAATAAGTTCAATCAGAAGTTTTTCAACTTTGTTGGTTACTGCTTTCCCTCTATTCTTTTTCAAGTATGCAATATCCTTTTTTGCCTGGTCAGTAATGTTCAGAGAGTACATATCTACAAGCTTTCCAGAAAGTTAGTAATATCATCCGCAGATTCCAACCTAACTGCAATTTGATCTTTGTTTTCAATCGCTTTTTTCACTTTCTCGACATTTCGCTTGTCTGCCCAAAACATATCACCACTAGGACTGATTTCGTATGGGTCACAGCGGTATTCCTTTGGAATATCAACCAGCATATCATCATCAGTTACGGGCACAAGTTTGTATGCACGACTTTTTCGCTTAACAATTACCTGCTCGTTATTGTCAACCAAATCAAAATACATCTTTTGGTTATCCCTAAATTCCCGACTAGTTACGATTTTCATTTTTAAAATATTTAATTTGTGTACCACTTCAGGTACAAATATACGAATTATTCCATCACGGAAATATTTTATTCTTAATCGAAGATAATCTTTAGGTAATTGAATTGAAAATCACCGAAGGTAAATTAGCTATGCTGAACTTTCCCGCCGCATGCGGGGCAGGGAGTTTCGCACCAGCTGCTGCGAACCTACGGCATATCCAGAAGAGCGGGACAAACCTCTAAAGTTCAACACTAATATGCAACTTGCCACCAAGTCCGTTTTCAATAATTTTTCTAAGTGTTGAGATTCTTAAATCACTTGATGCTCGTTCAATTTTTGAGATATAAGTTCTTTTTACATTCAGCTTCACCGCTAATTCTTCTTGGGTTAAATGGGCTTTCTTTCTCGACTCCTTAACTAATTCTGCTACCATGTAAGCTTCTGCTTTTTGCTCAAAGCCTTCACGGCTTTTTGTTCCTTCCTTACCGTACTTTTGGTCGAAAAGGACATTTATCGTTTTTGGGTTCTTTGTCTTCATAATACATCCTCCTTAGCTTTTTGCCTGTTCAATTTCATTTCTCGGTGTTTTCTGCGTTTTCTTCTGAAAACCATGCAACAAATAGTCGAATCATGTTTTTTGTAAATAAATACACCTGAATGAAACCGCAATACCGACAAGCGAGTTGGGTTTAGCCGCACACAAGGCATACACTTCACCCTTAAAAAATGACATTTGAGCATGTTGTATTTTTCAAAAAAAATAAAAGCATGCAACTTCGACCCATAGAAAATTAATTTGTCTTTTTATTTTTGTATCAACCTTTTTCAATAACACACTTTAACATATGAAACGGACTTTACTATTTTTATCTTTCGTACTATTATTTTCAAGTGCATTTTCGCAATACCACCAAAACCTGCGCGGAGTAGTGCTTGACCGCACCACCAAAATTACCCTGCCCGGGGCAAACATAGCAATTATACAAGGCGATGAAAGCAGTGGCACCACAAGCAATGCCAATGGTGAATTTATTCTTGAGGATGTACCCATTGGCCGCTACGAAGTTGTGGTAAGCTATATGGGCTACGAACCTTTTCAAGCTCGCAACGTAGAGCTTACATCGGGAAAGGAGAGGGTTCTGAACATTGAACTTGAAGAACAGGTAATTGCGGTTGACGAAATAATTGTAAGTGCCCGCAGCAATGGCGAAACCATCAATAAAATGGCAGCCATTAGCGCACGTTCTTTTTCGGTGCGCGAAACCGAGCGCTATGCCGGGAGCCTTGGCGATCCCTCGCGTATGGCATCGAACTTTGCCGGGGTTATTACTGCCAACGACAGCCGCAACGACATTATCATCCGCGGAAACTCGCCCCAAGGGCTGCTTTGGAGGCTCGAAGGGATAACAATACCCAATCCCAATCATTTTGGCGCTTTGGGCGCAACCGGAGGCCCGGTGAGCATGCTCAATAACAACCTGCTTACCAATTCCGATTTCTTTACAGGCGCATTCCCGGCTGAATACGGAAACGCCCTAGCCGGGGTTTTCGACCTGCGCATGAGGAACGGCAACAATCAGAAGCACGAATTTGTGGGGCAAATGGGTTTTTCGGGAATAGAGTTTGGTGCTGAAGGCCCCATTTCGCGAAAAAACGGCTCTTCGTACATGGTGAACTACCGCTATTCGGTACCCGGGTTAATGGGCAAACTGGGGCTGAACAACGCGGGAACAGCCATACCCGAATACCAGGATCTGACTTTTAAGCTCAACTTGCCCACGAAAAATGCAGGAACATTCTCATTGTTCGGTATAGCCGGCGATAGCCAAATTGAGTTCGACGACACCGAAAGCGAAGGTACATCGTACGATACGTTTGCAGGGACTATTACCAAAAACGGATCGCGCATGGGCGTAGCCGGTTTAACCCACCGCTTCTTCCCCGATGAAAAATCGAATTTTCTCTCAAGCCTTTCATCCTCGTACCAAGGGGTAAATACTTCGGTTGATTCAGTGACACTAAACCGTGGGAACATTATATTTTTTGGGGAAGAAAACTCCAATATAAACATATCGGCCTCAACAAAATATACACGTCGTATTTCGTCGCGCAATAC
>SKHV01000058.1 GCA_007116765.1 Prolixibacteraceae bacterium
ACCAAGCGATAAACTGAATATTGCAGGTGTAGGTGTTGGAGGTCGCGGACTTGGCGTGCTTCGCGCTATGGAAAGCCAGAACATTGTAGCACTTTGTGACGTAGATTGGCGCTACTCACAAGGAGCATTTGATTATTTCCCGAAAGCAAAAAAATACTGGGATTGGCGTGTAATGCTCGACGAGATGAAAGACTCAATTGATGCGATTGTGGTTGCAACAGCCGACCACACACACGCAACAATTGCTGCACATGCAATGACAATGGGAATTCATGTGTATGTTGAAAAACCATTGACACATACAGTGTACGAATCGCGCCTGCTGACTAAACTGGCCGAAAAACACAAGCTGGCAACCCAAATGGGTAACCAGGGAGCTTCGGGCGAAGGTGTTGCCCTTTCAACAGAGTGGTTACTGAACAACGAAATTGGTGAAGTAACAAAAGTTGAAGCTTTTACCGATCGTCCAATATGGCCCCAAGGCTTAAACCGCCCCGAAGGTGATCAAAAAGTACCCGATACGATGAATTGGGATCTCTTTGTTGGTCCTGCCCAAATGAGGCCTTATAATGAGATATATACCCCATGGAATTTCCGTGGATGGTGGGATTTTGGTACAGGAGCATTAGGCGACATGGCTTGCCATATACTTCATCCGGTATTTAAAGGCCTTAATTTGGGATACCCGATTAAGGCACAAGGTAGTTCAACTTTACTTTTGACTGATGCTGCTCCGGTAGCACAAAAAGTAAAATTGGTTTATCCAAAACGCAAAAAAGTGGGTAAACTGAAAATGCCCGAGGTAGATGTACACTGGTACGACGGAGGCTTACAACCACTAAAACCTGAAGGATGGCCAGCAGGTCGTGACATGAATTACCAAGGTGGTGGAGTTTTATTCCACGGTACTAAGGATACGCTTGTAACAGGTTGTTATGGTCGTAACCCCTGGTTATTGTCGGGACGTGTGCCTAATGTTGCTAAAACACAAGCTCGCACTAACCTGAGTCACGAAATGGACTGGGTGCGCGCATGTAAAGAATCGCCCGAAAACAGAGTGGAAACACTTTCTCCTTTCAGCGAAGCAGGACCATTCAACGAAATGGTAGTAATGGGAGTATTGGCTGTTCGCCTTCAGAGCCTCAATAAAGAACTTGAGTGGGACGGTGAGAACATGAAGTTCACAAACATTGGTGATGATGAAACCCTTAGAACTGTAATAAAAGATGGTTTCAGTATTAAAGACGGACACCCAACTTTCAATAAAGATTGGACTGACCCTATCAATGCAAAAGAATTTGCAGCTGAACTTATTAAGCACAATTATCGTAACGGATGGACTTTGCCTGATATGCCTGCATAGTGAATCATTTTTAATTAAAATAATTGTTATGAAGAAAAATATATCAATAGCTTTAATGATGCTTACTGTAATCTTTTTTGGCTGTTCAGAGTCGAAAGAAGTGAGCAATAACCAATTGACAGCCGAAGAAATTTCGGATGGCTGGATTTTACTGTTCGATGGAGAAAATACCGACGGTTGGAGAAACTACGGTGAAGCAAGCTTCCCTAAAGGATGGATTATTGATGACGAGGCACTTATGTGTAAGGGCTCGGGTCGTGGCGAGGCTGGTGCTGCAGATGGAGGCGATATCATATTTGACCAGAAATTCTCTGATTTTCATCTTAAGCTTGACTGGAAAGTTTCAGAAGGCGGGAACTCAGGTATTTTCTATCTTGGGCAAGAAGACCCTCAGTATCCTTACATATGGATGACTGCACCCGAAATGCAAATACTTGATAACGACAGGCACCCTGATGCAATGCTGGGTAAAGACGGAAACCGTAAAGCCGGTTCTCTATACGATCTGATTCCTGCAAATCCGCAAAATGCAAAACCAGCAGGCGAATGGAATTCAGTTGAAATTATTTCGTACCGTGGAACTATTGTGCATAAAATGAATGGGGAAACCGTGCTTGAGTATCACCTTTGGACTCCAAAATGGAACGAAATGGTTGCTAACAGCAAGTTTCCTGAGTTAAACGAAAACTGGGCCGATGTGGCAAGAGAAGGATATATTGGTCTTCAAGATCATGGCGATGACGTATGGTTTCGTAACATTAAAATTAGAGAGTTATAGCACAAAACATATCTTAAATGAGAAGTTTTGGACTAAATGTACATTGTAAATTAATGCATTAGTGATGCAAATATTCAATGCTCACTTTTGTAAATTATTAAATAATTCAAAAATAAACAGAATGAAAATTAGAAATATTGCATTTGCTGTAGTTGTACTAATGCTCTCTGCAGGTTTGTATTCATGCAGCAACAACACAACCCAAAAAGAAATTGGATTGCAGTTGTGGTCAGTTCGTCAGGATATGAGAGCTAATCCTGCAGAAACCCTCCAGAAAGTGGGTGATATGGGTTACGCTTTTATCGAAGCTGCCGGTTATGCCGATGGACAGTTTTATGGAATGGATCCCGTAGAATTCAAAAATCTTGCGAACCAAAATGGTTTGGAATTTCTTGCTTCGCATACAGGTCGTGCTCTGCCTGAACCTGAAGAATGGGACGAAACTATGGCTTGGTGGGATCAGGCAATTGATGCACATGCCGCTGCCGGTGTAACTTATCTGGTTCAGCCGTTTATGTGTGAAAAAGGTTATGGTTCGGTTGAAGATTTACAGCGCTATGTTGATTACTTCAATGTTGTAGGCGAAAAATGTAATGCTAAAGGAATACTTTTCGGTTATCACAACCACGACGGAGAATTTGAAGAAATTGCAGAAGGAGTAACACGTTACGACTTTATGCTTCAAAATACCGATCCCAATAAAGTATTTTTTCAAATTGACTTGTACTGGATTGAAGTAGGAGGCAAAGATGCAGTTGATTTCTTTAACCGTTATCCCGGTCGTTTCGATTTATGGCACGTGAAGGACTATGAAGAAATTGGTGCAAGCGGCAAAATCGACTTTGAGCGTTTCTTTGCAGCTACAGATGTAGCTGGTATGGATCACCTTATTGTTGAAGTTGAACAATATAACTACGAGCCTATTGTAAGCGTTGAAAAAAGTTTACAATATTTGCTTGAGGCCGATTACGTGAAGTAATAATTAATACAGATACTTTTAAGGGCTGCCTTAATCTTATTTAGGCAGCCCTTTATGCATAATGCCATTTATTTAATGCTTATAGTGTGCTTAGGCGTTTGAAAGTGCAAGCGAAATTTTCTCAAGCAGTTCTTCTCTCGAAAAGGGTTTTATTAAAAACGAAGCAAATCCTGCAGCAGATAAACGAATCTTATCTTCTTGAGCAGCATAAGCGGTTTGAGCAATAACAGGTATTGAAGGTGCTATTTCTCTCATTCTTTTGCATGTTTCGTATCCGTCAATGTCGGGCAGACGAATGTCAAGCAAAATTAAATCGAAATGTTGCTGCTTGCAAAATTGAATCCCTGAGGCACTGTCTTTTGCCCATATTGTTTTTGCCTTTGTATCTGATAAGTATGATTGAATCAATACATAATTTGATTTTTCGTATTCGATCACAAGTATTGTTTTGTTTTCGAGCCTGATTGATTCTGGTTTTGACTTCTTCCTTGAAGTGTTGGTGTGATTTACTTTTACCTCACCCGGAATATCGACATAAAATACTGAACCTTTGTTTATTTCAGATTCAACCCATATTTGCCCACCCATAATGTGGGTTAAGCTTTTAGAAATGCTAAGCCCTATACCAGTTCCTCTAAATGTTGGATTATTGTCTTCAATTTTAGTAAACCGGTTAAAAATGGATTCAATGTTTTCCTTTTTTATACCAATGCCGGTATCTTTTACCCAAAAGGTTATACTGTTCTTATTGGTTTTGAAGCTTAACTCTATTGTTCCTTCGTTTGTAAATTTTATTGCGTTGCTCAGCAAATTAGAAAGGATTTGTTTAACTCTTATAGTATCACAATTGAATTCAATGGTGTTCCGATTTGGATTATTGTAGTTAAGTACTACTTTGTTGCCTCTGGCCTGAAAGAGTTCTTCTTTATGTAATTTGGTAATATGAATGAGCATAGAGTCAATGTTGGAATATTTTTTTTCTATTGTAACCTGACCTGCTTCGATCTTCGATATTTCCAAAATATCCTCAACTAATTTCAGCAGCGATTCAATGTTGCTTTTTATTATACCGGCAAATTTTTCTTTTCTCTCGTTTGAGTATATATCGCTTGTAATTAGAGCTGAAAAGCCACTTATTGCGTTTAGTGGAGTACGTATTTCGTGGCTCATATTGGCTAAGAACGACGATTTAAGCTTGTCTGATTCTTCAGCTTTGCGTTTAGCAATTTCGAGATCGCGAGTACGTTCCTTAACTTTTTCTTCCAGATTAGCCTGCTGTTTTTCAATTTGCCTGTTTTGTTCCCTAATTTTGGTGTTTTTATTTAGCAGTTCGCGGTAAGCGATTTCAAGTTTATGAGTGCGTTCGTTTATTTGTTTTTCTAGTTTCGACTGCCTTTTATTTACTTGAATCATAATAAGGGCAATCATTATAAAAATGAGCAGGATTGTTGCCGTGCGAAACCATGTTTTTTGGTAGAATGGTTTAAGAATGCTGAAGTTAATACTAACCGCTTCGTGAGGCTTGTTATGAAGCCGGTTTGTGCCTTTTACCCATAATGTATAGTTGCCCGGAGCAAGATTTGTGTACGAAACATAGTTGCGATTTGTCGGCTGACTCCATTGATTGTCAACTCCTTCGAGCATAACAGTGTACTGATGTGTGTGTGGAGAATGGTAATCGGCCAGTGTAAATTCAAACGAAATATAATTGTCGCGAAAGCTAAAAATGAATGCATTTGAAAAGGCTTCGTCGAATAAGATTTCACGATAATTGACTTTGAATGAGGTGATGATTAGTTCGGGTAATTGATTTTGCTGCTCTATTGTTTCAGGGTTGAAAACATTAAATCCATTGTTTCCACTGAAGAGCAAGTCTCCAGAGTCGAACTTGAAGCTTGCATTCAGCTCAGCAATATTGCTCAGCAGACCTAAATCGGAGTTGAAGTTGCTGAAAGTGGTATCGCTCATATTCAGCCTTGAAATGCCATTGTTTGTGCCAAACCACAAATTTCCGTCTGAATCTTGTTCAATACTCATCACCATATTTCCTGCCAGTCCGTTTTGTGTATCGAATTTAAGGTGTTCATTCTTATTCTGGTTCAGAAGAAAAACTCCATTTGACTTTGACGATACCCAAATGCGCTTTTGCTCGTCTTCAAAAATTGACCTTGTTTGATTGACTTTGGGGTTAATCTGGTATTTAAAATAATCCCCCGTTGCCGGGTTGAGTGTGTGAAGGCCGTTGTGTCGGGTACTAAACCATAATGTGCCCTTGCTGTCTTCTAATATTTGGAGCACATCGTAATGAGCATTGAAAAATGATTCATCATAATCGGGACTTACTACTACATAATTATTTTCTATTTTTTCAATAATTTTGATGCCCGATTTTGTAGCAGCCCATAATCTTCCACTTTTGTCTTTAAACAAATAATTTGTGTGAACATTAGCAATGCTTGAAATGTGTTTATTGTTAGTGTTTAGTAAGTTAATACCTAGGCTGGTAGCAATCCAAATGTAATTGTTGTCGTATAAAACATGTTCAACGCGATTCGAATTTAGAATTCTGTTTGATTGGCTGTTTTGTGTATAGCTTGTTGCTTCACCGGTTTCGGAATCAATATTTATTAAACCGTGATATTTTGTACCCAACCAGTAATTTTTGTTTGAATCAATGCTTATGCTTAAAAGATATTCGTTTTGGTATGGATATAGATGCTTGTGTGCCTTTGGCCAATTATTAAAAATATTTTGGTTTTCGTTATATTGAAATACGCCACCGAATTTTGTGCCAATCCAAATCAAGCCCATAGAGTCTTCATAAATGTGCCTGATATGATTACTGCGGAGAGGGTTTAGGCCGTAATTTGATGCGCTTATCCATTCGTAATTATTTTTGTAGGGGTCAATAATTAGTAACCCTTTAGTAAAGCTTCCTGCCCATATTTGACCTTTGCTATCGTACATTAACGTAGCAAAACCTTCGTTTTTAATGAGTGGCTTGTGTTGTTCGAGATATTCAAACTCTTTAAATTTAAGAGTTTCGGTATCCATAGTAAAAAGACCTTGCAGGGTGGCAATCCATAAACAGTTATTTAGCGGTAAAATGTCGATAACAGAATTGTCGGTGTCATATTTTACCGGTGCGTTAATGTGTTGATACTGGCCGGTCTGCTTATTTAGTTTGATAATGCCATTGTGAGTTGCCATCCATATGGTGCCACGTGGATATTCAATAAAGCGGTTAACCGAAATATTATTGAAGCTTGAGCTGTCTTCAGGTGAATTGAAATATCTCGTAAAGCTATCTGAGTTTGGGGCTTTTCGAGCAATCCCGTTAATTGTTCCAACCCAAATTGTGCCTTCGCTGTCACAAAAAACGCTAAGGCACATGTTGTCGGGAATGCTAGTTTTATTAAGCGAATCGAAATAGAATTGTTGGAAAGTACGTGTACGTGTATTGAGTTTATTTAGACCGTTATCGGTTGCAATCCATATGTTTCCGTCTAAATCGAGCTGAGCCATGTTTGGGTAATTGCTCGAAATAGTCAGAGGGTTATCGGGTATATTATTGAATAGTGTAAAATTATATCCATCATACATGCAAAGTCCTTCGGCTTCTACACAAAACCACATAAGTCCTTGCTCATCTTGTGTCTGATACCGTAGATTTGTGCTCGGCAGTCCGTGCTCTGTTGTTATTTGCTTAAACCGCTTCTCGCCTGTGCTTATTTGGGCATTTAGCATTTGCGATAAGCATATAAAAGCACATAACGTCGATAAAAATAGCATTATGGTTTTTTTGTTTGCCAAAATTTAATTCTGCTCCTTATCTGATTAGTGTTAATTTAAGTATATTTTTTTATACTGGTATTCTTTTGTGGAAAATTATTTCATTTCGCGCTTAAAATTGAAATTGCTTGAGGGTTGAATTTGTTCCGATTTGAGCAATCTCTTTTTTATAGTTCCGGGTGTGTTTTTCGATGGAGTAGTGTGGCTAAGGTCAATAAAGTATTTTGAGAAACCGAATTTCTCAAGTTTGTTTTTATACTGGGTAAGTGACACCGGGTTTTCGGGGAGAATAATGGTAATGCCGTCGCGTACTGTTTTTATGAAATTCTCGCCTGTCTTGTCAGCGAAAATATTGTTTGGATTTGCTTTTACCGGCATACGTGAGTAAAACAACTGAGGGTAGAAATATACAGGAATTATACCTGCTTTATCGCTGCCTTTAGCCAGATTTTCAATGTCGTTCTCAAAAGGGAGTATGTATTCAGACGAACCTTCTGAGCGAATAAATTTTATTGCTGCATCGTTAAATAAATACACATTCTCGTTTGTCATGAATGTTGCATTGTGTGGCAGTAATTCTTTCTGCGACAAATGACTAAGTGAAAAATTATTAAAGCCGGCATTTTGAATTCGCTTTAGTTGTGAGGTATAAAACGATGTGTTTTTTTCGGCTATGAATTTGGGTAATTCTATCCAAATATTCTTTTTAAACTTTTGCAGAAATGGGAGTCGTGGGTTAAATTTTTCGAGATCCGATTGTGTAAGGTTAATAATTACGGCATGAAAATCGTCGAAACGAATTTTTCTGAGCCAGTCGAGAGAATCAATCCGAAGGAAAATTTTGATTTTTCCGGTTTTTTCATTCTTAAAACCTATTGTGCTTAAAGCTTTTTGTATGAGTGGGGCAGGGCAACGGTCGTTAATTTTTATGCCATCGGTTTTTATTTTTGGGGGGAGTTTCATTTTCAATCCGGCCAAATAAACTTCGTCGCCAATTCTAATTTCGTTTTTTGGAGCTGTAAAACTGTATCTGCCTTCGTGCTTTTCAAATTCAGCAATTTTCAACATGCTTTGGCTGTCGGTTTCTTTATTTCGGAAACGTAAGCGACTGTTTGGCTCAGGATCGATGTTGCCGGTAAAGACAATTGTATTGTTTTCGATTGATACTACTTCGCCTAAATATAAACCCGTGTTTGCCGATTGGGTAATTGCATTTGCTACACCATTGCCAAAAAAATAATCGGTTTTATCACGTCCCAGATCAAGTTTTAATTCTTTGTATGCTGTTGAAATATTGTGTGGGTTTTCGATGGCTTTTTTGTATGCCTGAGCTACTTTATGCACATATTCGGCAGGTTTTAATCTTCCTTCAACTTTAAGTGAATCGATTTTCAGTTTTTGCAAAAAAGGCAGGTGCTCAATAAGTTGATTGTCCTTTAAACTGAATAAATAATTTTCGGTTTTGTTTTGCTTGTAAATGCGCCTGCAAGGCTGGGTGCACATTCCCCGGTTGGCGCCTAGCCCTCCCATGTAACTGCTGAACAAGCACATGCCTGAAAATGAATAACACAGCGCACCGTGCACGAAAAGTTCAAGTTCAGTTTGTTTTGTTTCTGCAATTATTTCAAGTTCGTTGCGTGTAAGTTCACGTGCCAGTACTACTCGTTCAATATTCTTTTTTGCCGAAAAACTAACTCCAGCCGAGTTGTGATTGGCCATTTGCGTACTGGCATGCACTGTGAGTTTAGGAAAGATTTTTTTAATAAGATAATACACCCCCCAGTCTTGAATAATCACTGCATCGGGTTTTATTTGTGTGAGCACAAAAAGTGTATTGATTAGTGGCTTTATCTCAGCGTTTTTTATCACTACGTTAAGCGTAACATATACTTTCACCTTTTTTTCATGTGCTTGCTTTACAATTGAGGCAAGTTGCCAGGGTGTAAAATTGGTTGCACGTCCGCGTGCGTTAAAATCGCGCAAGCCCAAATAAATTGCATCGGCACCACCCTTTATTGCGGCATGAAAGCTTTCGGCATTACCCACAGGCAGCAGCAATTCGGGACTGAAAGTATTGTTTTTATTCATCGCGCAAAGGTAATGCTTACAAAGCTATCAGAAAAATAAGGGCGCAATTTTCGAAACAGCAAATGCAAGCAGCCAGGCCAGACCCGTAGCATAAGTCATGTTGAAAATTGCCCATCTCCACTTGCCCGATTCTTTTTTGATTGCTGCTATTACAGCTATACAGGGTATGTAAATAAGTACGAAAACCAAAAATGCAAGTGTGGTTGCCGGACTAAATATTTTTTCGCCTTTAAGTTTGCCCTGCTGGTACCTTTGCTCCTGAATGGCTTCACGCAAGGAGTCTTCATCGCCACCGGCATAAAGCACCCCCATTGTACTTATTACAATTTCCTTGGCAATTATACCAGAAAGCAGGCTTACCCCAATTTTCCAGTCGAAGCCTATTGGTCTGATAACCGGTTCGATAAATCGTCCAAGGTGCCCTAGGTATGAGTTGTATTGCTGTTTTTCGAGCAGTTGCCTTAATAGTTCGTTTTCCTGAATGCGTAAGCTGTCAATTGCGGTAGTATGTGTGTCGGCGTGTTCCTTTAAGTGTACAATCTCTGTTTCAATAATAGTGAGTTGTTGTGTATAGGCTTGCAACATTTCTTCGTTGCGTGGGAAATAGCTTAAAAACCATACAACTATAGAAGCCCAAAGAATAATACCACCCATTTTTCTTAGATATTCTTTTGCCTTAGACCACATGTGTCTTGTGGTTGCTTGCATGGTGGGAATTCGGTAAGGGGGTAGTTCCATCACAAATGGAGCTTCTTTGGCTTTGAACATGGTTTTTTTAAGCAGCAGAGCTGTAAATATTGAAATCACAATTCCGGCAAGGTACATGGCAAATATTACAGTACCTGCATTTTGCGGAAATATTGCTCCCGCTATAAGAATGTAAACCGGCAAACGTGCACTGCACGACATAAAGGGAATGATAAGTATGGTAAGCAACCTGTCACCACGGTTCTCGAGTGTGCGTGTCGACATAATAGCCGGCACGTTACAGCCAAAACCCATGATAAGGGGAATGAACGATTTTCCGTGCAGGCCGATCAGGTGCATGAGTTTGTCCATTATAAAGGCTACACGCGACATATATCCCGTGTCTTCCATAAGCGAAATAAAGAAAAACAGAATAACAATGTTGGGTAGGAAAACCAGAACGCCTCCTACGCCTCCAAAAATCCCATCTATTATTAAATCGCGAGCAGGCCCTTCGGCCATCAAATTTCCAACAAAATCGCCCAATAAACCCACCCCAGTTTCAATCCACTCCATAGGGTATTCACCCAATAAGAAGGTCGACTGAAACATAATCCATAACATTAATAAGAAAATTGGGAAACCGGTATATTTTCCGGTTAATATGTTATCGATTTTATGAGTAGTATTTATTTTGTTCGAATTTTTGTCTCTTTTGAGGGTTTCGGTGAGTGCTCCATTAATAAAACCATACCGGGCATTAGTAATTAAAGTATTGACATTTTCGTTGAGCAAAGATTTTAAGCGCTCAATTTCATGCTTTGCTATTTCAATTATAGTTTCATAGTTTTCGAGGTAGTTAATTTTTTGGGTAGTGTGCGCATCGTTTTCAAGTAGTTTTAATGCTAGGTATCTCGATGAAAACTCTCTTACATAGTTTGACGATTTCCAAATTGCATTTTGAATTGCATTTATCGATTTTTCTAAATCTTGTCCGTAATTTATATGGATGTGGCGCTGAATGGGATCGATGTTTTCAGCAACTTCAATGGCTTTGTCAATTAGCTCGTTTTTGCCTTCACGTTTTGTTCCGGTTGTCCACACCGTAGGTATTCCCGTTATTTTTGAAAATTGCTCGGTGTCAAATTTATCGCCTTTTTTTAAAATCTCGTCGTGCATGTTTAATGCCAGCACTACCGGAATATCCATGTCGATAAGCTGGGTGGTGAGATAGAGATTTCGCTCAAGGTTGGTTGAATCCACCACGTTAATAATTACATCGGGGTGTTCTTTTAGCAGATGGTCGCGCACAAAAAGTTCGTCGGGCGAATTTGGCGACATGGAATACGTGCCGGGTAAATCGGTTATTTGAACAGAGTAACCTTTGAATTTTATTTTAGCTTTCTTCGCATCAACTGTAACTCCCGAGTAGTTGCCTACATGTTCCTGCTTGCCGGTTATGGCATTGAAAAGCGATGTTTTTCCCGACTTGGGATTACCTACAAAAGCAAAG
>SKHV01000248.1 GCA_007116765.1 Prolixibacteraceae bacterium
CTTGCTTTAATTAGAACTTTGTTTTGGTGGAATGGAGCCATTAATTACGGAAAAATATTTTTCCTTTTATCAAGACAAAGGGTTTAAATCCTTATTATAATGCAAGCGGGTCTTTAAGCACCGGGGCTTTCAATCGGGTGTGATATCCCATCTCTGCCTATTACAAGCATTGCATCGCCTACTAAAGCAGAGCTAAAACCATATACTATTGGCCCAAACTCTGTTAAAAGTTTTAATTCTGCAATGCTGCGATGAATTTTGTTTTATTTTTATGCATCGTGGGGGTTATTTAACCGCTTGAAACCACACATGAGACCCAACTAAT
Source organism: Prolixibacteraceae bacterium (assembly GCA_007116765.1). Lineage (GTDB taxonomy): Bacteria > Bacteroidota > Bacteroidia > Bacteroidales > Prolixibacteraceae > Roseimarinus. The sequence goes on from SKHV01000248.1 coordinate 326, forward strand.
TATAAACTGATGCAAAAACGAATAATACCAGTCGTCATCCTGCTTTTACTTGGAACAACCTTTACAGCTGCCGCCCAGGATATGCGGGAAGCTTATGAACGAGCAGAAGCTATGCTATCATGGAATCTTGAAGGTAAGGTTTTTTACAACAACGTTAACCCCAACCAAATAGATGAGAACCGCTTTTGGTATATCCGGAACTCACCTGAAGGCAAGCGCTACATGATAGTTAATGTGGCCGACCAAACACATGAACAGGCTTTTAATCATCAACGTCTTGCTGATGCCATTGAAGAAGCAACAGACTCAATCGCTTACCCGGAAAATCTCGAGCTTCAGAATCTCAGGTTTTATGATGATGCAACCACCATCCGCTTTGAACGGCATGAAGCATTATGGAGTTGCTCATTGCAAAACTATGAATGCTCTCCGGTTACAGATGTAAATCTACCGGCACCTAATTCGGTTACCTCGCCCGATGGCAAGCTTGCCGCATACATTGAAGATTACAATCTTTGGGTGCAGGTTATTGAAACAGACGAACGCATACAGCTCACTACCGATGGCGAGCACAATTACGGATATGCCACAGATAACCACGGCTGGCGCAGGTCTGATAGCCCGCTGATGAAATGGTCGCCCAATTCAAAAAAAATCAGCACTTTTCGGCAAGATGAGCGGGAGGTGGGAACCATGACGCTTTGGCAAACCCTGACAGGCCGTCCCGAAGCCGATATATGGCCTTATGCTTTGCCGGGCGATTCCATCGTGCCAATGCTGGAGCGTGTTATCATTGATATGGATCAGCAATCAACCACTTTCCTTAATATGGATCCCGATCACCACCGTAGTTCAAACTGCTGCGGGTTAATCCGCAATGGCGTATGGGTAGATAATGAGTGGAGTAGCCATTCCGATAAACTGGCTTTCGTTTCCACTTCGCGCGATTACAAAGATGTTCGTCTTCGCATTGCAGACCCGGTCAGCGGCGATGTTCGGGAAATATACCACGAGCACGATGAAATCTTTTTTGAATCAAACCTTACATCCCGCGGTGCTCCAAACTGGCGGGTGCTGCACGATTCCAACGAATTTATATGGTTCACCCGAAAGAGCAACTGGGGGCATCTGTATTTGCACGATCTTGAAACCGGCGAACTGATTCATCAAATAACCGAAGGTGAATGGAACGTGGTTGATATTCTGTACATTGACAGCGATTCACGCGAAATTTTTTTTACCGCAGTAGCACGCGAAGAAGGACGTGATCCCTACTTTTATCATCTTTACAGGGTAAACTTTGATGGTTCCGGTCTTGTGCTGCTTACACCGGAAGATGCCCATCATCAGGTAACACTCAGCAGCGATGCATCGTGGTTTGTGAATACCTACTCCACATTCACAACACCCCAAAAAACGGTGGTTCGCGATCGCAATGGCCATCTCATTATGGAACTTGAAGAAGCCGACATCGAAGACCTTCTGGCAACCGGATGGCGAAAACCGATTCCGTTTAGCGTAAAAGACCGGCATGGCGAAACCGACTTATATGGCCTTATGGTTCTGCCTACGAACTTTGACGAAAATAAGTCCTACCCGATTGTGAACGCCATCTACCCCGGACCGCAGATAGGCAGTCTGGGTGCTCGCAATTTTTCTGCTTCCCAGCGGCTTCAGGCCTATGCCCTTGCAGAGCTTGGCTTTGTAGTAGTTGCCATTGATGCGCTTGGTAGCAGCCCCATCCGATCACGGGAATTTCATACATACTACCATGGAAATATGGCTGACAATGGGCTGCCCGACCAAATTGCGGGAATGAAAGAGCTGGCTGAAAGATACGCCTTTATTGATATAGAGAGGGCTGGAATATATGGGCATTCAGGGGGTGGTTATGCTACTGCTGCGGCATTGTTGAAGTATCCTGAGTTCTTCAAGGTAGGGGTAGCAAGTGCCGGCAACCTCGACAACAGAGGATACACATACTACTGGGGCGAAAAATTCCAGGGACTGCTCGAAGAAACCACGTAATGTATAAAAAACATACGACCCCGGTCGGGGTCGAACCTTTTTCATTCGCGCATTATTTCTATAAACATGTAATCCCGCCTGGATTAATATTGTAAAATCATTGCAATTTCGCAATTGCGGGAATTTTACCTCAATTAAATACCTGTCAATATTAATAATAAATCATTGTTGTCCGGTAAAAATTTAAGATTGCTTCTCCCGATATCGTTCCTCATCGGGATCGTAATGACGGGTTTCATGGCATTTAGGTCTGTAATATCATCAACAGTCATAAAAATAATAAGAGCAAATTGTTTTTTTATGGCAAGCATTCAGTTATGTTTGAAACAATAACATTCAACGACTATACTTTCTGGCATAATTGAAATATATTTCTATATTTGCATGAAGTTTAAAAAATTAACAAAATGACCGGCTATATCGAAAGACCGCTTTATATTGATAGGTTAAAACCTTTTATTGGTAAATCGTTGATAAAGGTATTAGTTGGACAACGGAGGGTTGGGAAAAGCTATCTGTTGATGCAACTTAGGTATCTCATTAAAAAACAGAGTCCTGATACTCAAATTATTTATATCAATAAAGAACAACATGAATTCTCCGAAATTAAGAATTCGGATGACCTGTTTTTCTATTTGAAAGAAAATGTAACGGAAA
>SKHV01000052.1 GCA_007116765.1 Prolixibacteraceae bacterium
AAATTAAACTACGTTGAAAAATGAATAGCCGCATAGCCCCGACAATTGTCGGCAACATTATGGTAGCCCGAGGGTATTACAGCAATGAATAGCAGCATAGCTGCGACATTATGGTAGTGAAGAATGAGCTACAACAGATAAAACGGCGCAAGCACAAAGTAATAGATATGCAGTTACCATGTATGCGCCGTAATTGATTTAAGGTAACAGCCACCCTTATACCCCATTTCCTTATTCTCTAAAGCTACAGCGAACAAAGAAAGGAAAAATCCTTAGCGTCTTAGCGTCTTAGCGGTTAATGAAAACAGTTTTTCATTTGCTTTATCGATACTTGAGTTTTTTTATACGATTAAATTGTTTGTTTTTATTTATGGTATCGTATGGAACTCGCATGTGTTTTAATTATCCTCTTGTATGACAATTATTTACATGCTCGTTTCATGTTGGTTTGCACTGCAAGAAAAGATTAAAAATAATCTGTGTAATCGGTGCAATCTGCTTGAAATAGCTTTGTGATTTTTTATGAAAGTCAATAGGAACGAGGGCTTTAGCCCAAAACAACTGATGTTTACCAGGCAACAGTGGTTTTTTATATACTATCGTGTAGTAAGGCCACGCTCAGCTGCCACGTTAGCACAGTCTGTGGAGCTGTGCCAACGTCAGTTGCAAATGTGATTCATCCAATCATCTCATAATAAACTCAGCCTTTTAGCTCCTAAAATACTTCAATTCCTTGTTTTTCAAGCAATTCAAGGCTCATGTCGCGGAGCTTGTATTTTTGTATTTTACCGCTCGCGGTCATGGGGTATTGCTTCAAAAAGAAAATGTATTTAGGTATTTTGAAGCGCGATATTTTGCCGCGGCAAAAATCCTTCACATCTTCTTCGTTAAGCGTTACACCATCTTTCAGTATAATAAAAGCACCTACTTGTTCGCCGTATTTGGGGCTGGGTACACCGGCCACTTGCACGTCGCTTATTTCGGGCATTTGGTAAAGGAATTCTTCTATTTCGCGCGGGTAAATATTCTCGCCGCCACGAATAATCATGTCCTTAATACGTCCGGTAATTTTGTAGTTCCCGTCTTCGGTTTTCACGCCAAGGTCGCCCGAGTGCAGCCACCCGTCTTTATCAACAGCTTCGGCAGTTGCATCGGGGTTTTTGTAGTAGCCTTTCATCACGTTATAGCCACGACAACACACTTCGCCTTGTTGGCCTACGGGCAATTCTTCGCCGGTTTCGGGGTCGGCAACTTTTACTTCGATAAACGGCAGCGCACTGCCCACTGTCCCTACTTTCACTTCAATGCTGTCTTCGACCCGTGTTTGTGTCATAACCGGCGAGCCTTCGGTTAGTCCGTATGCAATGGTTACGTCGGTCATGTGCATTTTGTCAATTACCTGCCTCATGGTTTCTATGGGGCAGGGCGAACCGGCCATTATGCCCGTACGCAACGATGAAAGGTCGAACATGTCGAACATAGGGTGGTTCAACTCGGCAATGAACATGGTGGGTACACCGTACAGGGCGGTGCATTTTTCTTTTTGAACCGATGCCAGTACCAATAAGGGGTCGAAGGTTTCGATCATAACCAGTGTTGAACCGTGCGTAATAACTGCCATAACCCCGAGCACAAGCCCAAAGCAGTGGAACAGCGGTGGTGCCAGGCAAAGACGGTCGGCAGCAGTGAATTTTTGGCACTCGCCGATCCAGAATCCGTTGTTCAGGATATTCACGTGGGTTAGCATTACCCCTTTGGGGAAGCCGGTTGTACCCGAAGTGTATTGCATATTGATGACCTCGTGCGGGAAAACGTTGTTTTTGGCAGCTTCGAGTTCGGCATCGTCAATGTGTTCGCCTTTGAGCAAAAGTTCGGGCGTGTTGTACATGCCCTTGTGTTTTTCTTGCCCAATGAAAATTACGTTTTTCAGGTGCGGGAACTTATCACTTTTGAGGAAGCCGCGCTGCGAGGTTTTCAACTCGGGGACCAGTTCGTTTACCATGCTCACGTAGTCGCTGTCGCGCCACCCGTCAATAAGGCAAATAGCAGCCAAATCGGCGTTTTGCATCAGGTATTCGAGCTCGTGCACCTTGTAGTTGGTGTTGATGGTAACCAGCACGGCGCCAATTTTTGCAGTGGCAAAAGTAAAGGTCAGCCAGTCGGGTACGTTGGTTGCCCAAATGCCTACGTGGTCGCCTTTTTTGATGCCTAAATCCAATAAGCCTTTCGCAAGCTTGTTGCAACGTTCGTCGAACTGTGCATACGAGAAACGCAGGTCGCGGTCGGCATATACAATAAAATCTTTGTCGGGTGTTTCGGTAGCCCATTTTTCGATATAGCCACCCAATGTTTTTTCAATAAGTTCCATAAATAAGTAAGGTTTCGGTTTTGAGTAAAATCAGGTACTATACCGGAGTATAAACTACTGCAAGAATTTTGGCGGCTTCGTCGTTTGCGCTTTCCACCAGGTGCTCAACAATCGAATCGTAGTAAATGCTGTCGCCTTTGTTTATTACAAAAGTTTCTTTGCCGTATTTCACCGAAACCGAGCCTTCCATCACGTAAATAAATTCTTCGCCTTCGTGAGTCGAGAGTTTGCCTGCCCCATTACTGCCAGGCTTAATTTCTATAATGAACGGCTCCATGTGGCGGCCACTTTTCCCGCTTGCCAGTGCATAAAAATCGAGGTGCGAGCGCGACTCAACGTTTTCGTTTGAAAAACTGGCACTTTTATTCTTATCGCAGCAACGCGATACCACCGGGCCAAGTTGTTCGTGGTCGTCGAGAAATGTTCCAAGCCTTACGCTAAGTGCACGCGCTATTTTGATAAGCGGTGAAAGCGAAGGTAATATTTCGTTGGCTTCGATTTTTTCGATTTGACTGGCATCGAGACTGCTGCGCTGGGCAAGTTCCTCAACTGTAATGTTCTTTAGCAGCCTTACTTGTTGTATCTTGCTGCCTACTTTTTTTGCTTCTGTCATTGCTCATAAAATTTGGTTGCCCACAAATTTAAAAAAATGGAAATAATTGACAAGTGATTGATATGATAATTGTCATTTTTAGGGTTATATAAATGCGATTTATCTGAGGAAATGACAGCTCAATTTTTCGGCTAATACAAAAACCCGAGCATCCATAAAGGTAGCACATTGTCGTATCCGGTTTCGATGTCGTCCATTACGATATATGATTCGGGTATGTTGGCTATCTGCTTTTTGTTTTTGTTTTTTCCACCTATCTCAAAAGTATATTGGCCATTGATTAAGAAATCGGCATATGGCGATGCGTTTACCTCTGCAACCCGGCTGCTTTGGTTGTAGAAAAATGTTTCGCGTATATTGCCTTTCTCGGCATTGTTTCCAACCATGTTATATACCAGTACCGGGTTTTGCAGGTAAATTTTTTCGGGTTTCCCAAGGTTGCCCATGCCCTTGTTTTGAGGGTATAACAACAGTATCAACTCAGCATCGCTCAGGTACGAGATATAGTTTTTAAGCGTGTTGATGCTAATGCCGCTGCGTTTGCTAATGGCCGCATAGTTGGGCTTAAACGGAACCGACGAGGCTATTATTTGCAAAAGCCGTTTCATGGATATGATATTTGATATTTGCACCTGCTCGTATTGCGGTATGTCAACATCGAGAATTAGGTTAACTGCTTGTTCAAGTTTGCTGTGGTAAGTGTTTTTGTTTTCGAGATAGAAGGGGTAGTAGCCATACCTGAGGTATTTCTCAAAGTAAACCAAGGGTTTTATCTCGCTTATAATTTCAGCAGCTATTTGCCTGTGGTTTGCTATTAATTCTTCAAAAGTTATGGGTTCAAATTGTTTGCCGGTTTCAATGTTAACAAACTCCCTGAGCGAAAGGCCGCACATGTTGTATATTACTGATCTTCGGCTTAAATCGGATTTGCCCCTGTTTATTTCGAGTAGCGATGAGCCTGTGAATATTACTTTCAGTTCGGGAAAGTCGTCGTAAATGTTTTTTAGCTCAATCGACCAGTTTGGGTAGCGATGTACCTCGTCGAGAGCCAAAAGCTTGCCTCCTTTTTGGTGAAAGCGGGTAGCAAAATCGTACAGTTTGTTTTCGATAAAATACAAATGATCGAGCGATGTGTACAGAACATCGTTGTTGAGCGCATAATTTTTCTTGATGTGTTGCAACAAAAGCGTCGTTTTTCCAACGCCACGGGCACCTTTTAGCCCAATGAGCTGGTTGTTCCAGTCAATCTCCTGCTCAAACAGCCGGGTTGTATCCACTTTTGTACGGGCGTATTTTTCTGTAAAACGTGAAAAAGAACTTCCATAACCCGGTTTTTTTATTTTCAAAAAGGTATGAAAATATCTAAAACAATCAAAGCGCTGATTGAAAAACATATAAAAACAATCAATGCACTGACGGAATTATTGTGAAGTTTTGAGTATTATCAAGTATCAAGGTTATTGGCTGATGGCTAATGGCTAATGAATTAATCCTTGTTTAGTCGAATCAAAAACAAAAAAAGCTGCCCCGAACGAGACAGCTTTTGATTTTATGTATCAATGCTTAGGATTGTCTTATTTTGCATAGCTAACCGCCCGTGTTTCGCGAATAACGGTAACTTTTACCTGTCCGGGGTAAGTCATTTCGTCCTGGATTTTTTTCGCGATATCGTATGATAGTTGTTCCGATTCTGCGTCGGTTATTTTATCGCTGCCAACAATTACTCTCAATTCGCGCCCTGCTTGTATTGCGTAAGTTTTTGTTACTCCCGGGTAGGCCAAAGCGAGTCGTTCGAGCTCGTTGAGGCGCTTGATGTACGATTCTACTGCTTCGCGACGTGCGCCCGGACGTGCGCCTGATATGGCATCGCACACTTGAACAATAGGGGCGAGCAGGGTTTGCATTTCAACCTCTTCGTGGTGGGAGCCAATTGCATTGCAGATATCGGGTTTCTCTTTGTATTTCTCGGCTAATTTCATGCCTAACACTGCGTGTGGTAATTCGGGCTCATCGTCGGGCACCTTGCCAATGTCGTGAAGCAAGCCAGCGCGTTTTGCTTTTTTGGGGTTAAGTCCCAACTCTGTAGCCATAATAGCACAAAGGTTTGCTGTTTCGCGTGAGTGCTGAAGTAGGTTTTGTCCGTACGACGAACGATATTTCATTTTACCTACCAGTCGCACCAATTCAGGATGTAAACCGTGTACTCCAAGGTCGATACAGGTGCGCTTTCCAGTTTCAATTATTTCTTCTTCAATTTGCTTGCTTACTTTATTTACTACCTCTTCGATGCGGGCAGGGTGTATGCGGCCATCGGTAACCAATTGGTGCAGAGCCAGCCTCGCAATTTCACGTCGTACCGGGTCAAAAGCCGATAGCACAATTGCTTCGGGTGTGTCGTCTACAATTATTTCGACACCTGTTGCTGCTTCGAGTGCTCTAATGTTACGACCTTCACGGCCAATAATGCGACCTTTAATTTCATCGTTTTCGATATTGAAAGTTGTTACTGCATTTTCGATGGCAGTTTCGGAGGCTACGCGTTGTATCGATTTGATGATAACCTTTTTAGCTTCCTTGCCAGCATTGAGTTTAGCCTCGTCCATTATTTCCTGAATGTAAGACATGGCTTCCGATTTGGCATCATTTTTCAAGGACTCAACAAGTTGGTGTTTGGCTTCATCGGCCGATAGACCCGATATGGTTTCCAGTTGTTCAACTTGCTGGCGGTGCATTTTATCGAGCTCTTCGCTTCGTTTTTCAACCATATCGAGCTGGTGCGTGAGGTTTTCGCGTATTACTTCCACATCACGCTTTTCAATTTCATAATCTTTAACCTTGCGGTTTAGCTCGTCTTTGCGTTGGGTATAAGCTGCTTCTTTTTGCTTTAATCTGTTTTCGGCTTCTGAAATCCTTTCATTTTTGTCGACAACAAATTTTTCGTGCTCCGATTTTAACTGTAAAAACTTTTCTTTAGCCTGTAAAATTTTGTCCTTTTTAATGACTTCGGCTTCAGCCTTAGCTTCGTTGATAAGCTTTCGGCTTTTGCTTTTTAGAGCTCTGTCCCATAAGAAATACGATATGGGAAAACCGACTATAAAAGCAACTACTATCAATATATATGTCCAATCCATTGTTTATTTGTATTTTTAGTTAAAAAAAATCCGCAGTTCAACACGCAATAATACAACCTTTCGGTCAATTGCATGTCAAAATGCGGCGATATATATAATATTTTTATGAACGTTATTAAGTTGATAAATACTTATTCAAACCTTCGTTAATATCTTCTAGCTGTTTTATTACCGGGCTAACATCTGCATTTTCAATAAAATCGTTCAACTCAATTGCAAATTGTAATGTAGACATTGCCATAAAATCCTGACTGTCCTTTCCGGAGTACATTTGCCGGTATTGTAAAATTCGCTCATTTATTATTTTTGCGGCTTTACGAATTTTTTCTTCGTCATTGCGTTTAATCCTCATGGGATAACGCCTGTCAGCTATCGTAATATTAATGGTCAAATCTTCATCCATACGATTTGCTTTTTACTGGTTTAAAAGTGCTATACATTTATCAACCTCACGTATTATTTTGTTGATTTTTTGCCTGGCCGCCTGATTGTCAGTATCGCCTTCGGCCAGCGCTTTAGCAACTTTCAAATTTTTATAACGCACTTCTAATGCCTCGTTTTTATCTTTCATTTGGCTGAGCTCAGAAAGTAAAGAGTCTTTTTTTTCTGTTACTGCAACAAGTTCAGCCTTGGTTTGTTCGAGACTATTGATTAAACGCCTGATGTTGTGTTTTAGTTCATCAATCAGGAGTTGATCTTCTTTTGTCATTACAGGATGATTTCAGCACAAAAATAATAATTCTAATAAAATAGTAAAAACATGTCCAAAACTTTTGAGATAGTTATTGATTGAGAAATATTAAATTCGCAAAGTATTATCACAAATAAAGATTTGTCAATGAAAAAATATAAATATACATTAATTTTTCTTTTTCTTTCAATTATTGTGTATTCACAACAAAATAATTTTTATCCTCCGTTGGATATTCCATTAGTGCCTACGGCGAGTTTTGGTGAATTGCGAACCAATAGTTTTCATGCAGGTGTTGATTTTCGAACAAACGGAAAAACCGGGCTGCCAGTTTTCAATATTGAAAAAGGTTATGTGTCCCGCATAGGAGTGTCGGCCAGTGGCTATGGGCATGTGCTCTATATTGATCATCCCAATGGATTAACTTCGGTTTATGCTCATCTCGATTCATTTTCTCCACGCATTGCACGCTGGGTAAAAGAGCAGCAGTATAAAAGGGAAAGCTTTGAAGTGAATTTGTTTCCTGCTCCGGGGCAGTTTACTTTCTCGAGGGGTGCCGAAATAGGAAAGACTGGAAATACAGGAAGTTCAGGCGGCCCTCATTTGCATTTCGAAATCAGAAAATCTGAAGGGCAGCAACCGGTTAATCCCTTTAATTATAATTTCGACATCGACGACAATTCACCTCCGTATGTTGAACATCTTTTTGTTTATCCGCTTGAAAATGGAAGCAACGCGATGGGGGAGACCGTGAAACAGCACTATAATCTGGTTTACTATGATGGAGCATATCGTTTGCGTGGTATGTCAGAGTTGGCGCTTTATGGTAATATTGGTTTTGGAGTCGATGCAATTGATTATTTTGATAATAATTGGAGCCGTTGTGGTATTTATAAACTGGAATATCGAGTGAACGGTGATTTGATTCATTCGTTCGTAATTGATCAGCTTAACTATCAAACCATGCGCTATCATAACAGCCATATCGATTTTGAAGCTTTCAGAAAATCAAAGAAACAAATACATCGCTTATATACCGACCCGGGAAATCGTTTGCATATTTATGAAAAATCGAAAAACCGTGGTGTTTTTTATTTTGAAAGTGGTCGGCAATATAAGGTTGAAATTTCGATGTTCGATTTTCATTCGAATCGAACCTTGATTGAATTTGAGGTGAAAGGTTCATCTCCCGAAGAATGGGAAGATGAAAAGTATGCTGCGAATTTTTCGTATAGTGAAGAGAATACTTTTACAACATCTAACTTCAGCATCTCTATACCACAGGGAGCACTTTACGATGATTTGTTATTTCAATATGAGCGAGATAAAGCTCCGCAGGGTGCTTTTTCCGATTTGCACAAAGTGCATAATCGTTATACTCCCTTGCATATTGCATCAGAGGTTTCAATACAGGCAAATGAATTACCCTCCCACCTTAAAGAAAAGGCATTACTTGCATTTTATAACGAAAGCACAAAAACGTTTTCCGCGCTTGGAGGTAATTATCGCGAAGGGAAAGTATATGCAAATACGCGAGAATTTGGTAATATGTGTATAGTGGTTGACACCATTGCACCGCAAATTAACTCGTTAAGTATACGTAACAAACGTTTGAGCGAACCGGACAGGATTCGGTTTACCATTAAGGATGAACTTTCGGGAATTTCTTCATATCGTGGTGAAATAAATGGGCAATGGGTTTTGTTTGAATACGATGCCAAACGAGATATGCTTGAGTACACCATCGATAACAGAGTGAAAAAAGGTGAAAACACTATTATTCTCACTGTTGAAGATCGCAAAGGAAATATCAATACTTTTTCTTCCTCATTTGTCTATTAAAAAAAAATTACCCAAATATTTTATCATGATACTGAGCTTTACTGGAATGGCCCTATTGCTGAATTGACTGTTACTTACAACCTGATTTGGAAAGACCAACGCAGCAGTGCACAAAGCCTTTTCGGAAGCGATGGGTTTTAACAGCTTACAAAATTGCCTTTTTTGCAATTTCAAAAGCCTGTTCCATACCATCGATGTTTTTACCGCCGGCAGTAGCATAAAATGGCTGTCCGCCACCGCCACCTTGTATGGCTTTGGCTGCTTCGCGAATAATTTGACCGGCGTTTAAGCCACGCTCATTTACCAGCTTGTCCGAAATCATTATGCTGAGGTTGGCTTTGCCGTTTACCTCGGCACCCAAAACAAGAAACAGGTTCTCGTATTCGTTTTTCAACTGAAAAGCAAGGTCTTTAATCAACTGGGCATCGGTAAGCGGTACCATTGAAGTAATAACGTTAATATCTCCAATTATCTCGGTGCGGTTTTTAAGTTCTTCTTTAAATCCAAGTGCTTCTTTCTTAGCAAAAGTATCAAGTTGTTTTTGTAGCTCGCGGTTGTTGTCAAGCAGCTCAGTTACCGAACCGGATATGCTTTTGGGATTGTTCAACATCATCCTTAATTGCTTCAATGTTGAAGTTCCGGTTTCGAGCAGCTCTTCAACTTTCTCGCCTGTAATGGCCTCGATACGTCGTACACCGGCCGATATGGCACTTTCGGAAGTAATGTGGAACATGCCGATTTGCCCGGTAGATTCAACGTGTGTACCACCGCACAATTCAATCGAGTCACCAAACTTCATTACCCTTACCGAATCGCCGTATTTTTCACCAAACAGCGCAATGGCTCCCATTTCGCGGGCTTGGTCCATCGGGATGTTCTCAAAAACCTCGGCATTTTTATTTTCGCGTATCATGGCATTCACCATGCGCTGAATTTGCAACAATTCTTCTTCGCTTACTTTTTGGAAATGCGAAAAGTCGAAGCGCAAATAATCGGGCGTAACCAACGATCCTTTTTGCTCAACATGGGTTCCCAGTACCTTTCGCAAGGCGAAATCGAGCAGGTGTGTTGCCGTGTGGTTATTGGCAGTAAGCCTTCGGGCCTTTTCGGGCACAACGGCCTTGAATTCAGCTGTTGGGTCGGTCGGTAGTTTGTCGGTAATGTGTATGATCAGGTTGTTTTCCTTTTGCGTGTCGATTATCGAAATTTTCTCGCCATTTGCTTCAATGTAACCTTTGTCGCCAACTTGTCCACCGGCTTCGGCATAAAAAGGAGTGTTGTCGAAAACAAGGTGAAACAACTCTTTCTTTTGGGTTTTCACCTTACGGTAACGTGTAATGCGCACTTGAGCAACTAAATTTTTGTAACCAACAAACTCCTCTTTATCGGCATTTGCCAACATTTCCCAATCGCCTGCTTGTTGTGCCGATGCGTTGCGCGAACGGTTTTTTTGTTGTTCCATTTCGCTGTTGAATTGCTCAAGGTTTACGACAAGCCCGTTTTCTTTTAAAATAAGCTCCGTTAAATCGAGTGGGAAACCGTAGGTATCGTAAAGCGTAAAGGCATCTTTGCCGTTCACTTCGGATTTATTATCGCTTTTCGTTTTTTCAATTATCACGTCGAGCAATTTCAATCCGGTTTCGAGGGTGCGCAGGAACGATTCTTCTTCCTCTTTTATCACTTTCGAAATTAACTCTTCCTGCGAAACCAGTTCTTTAAATTGCGTACCCATTTGCTTTTTCAATACCGCAACTAGTTTGAAAATAAACGCTTCGCGGAATTCAAGGAAGGTGTAGCCGTAACGCACGGCACGGCGTAAAATGCGGCGAATCACATAGCCTGCCTTGTTGTTCGAGGGTAATTGCCCGTCGGCAATGGCAAAAGCTATGGCACGCAGGTGGTCGGCAATAACGCGCATGGCAATGTCCTGCTTTTCGTTTTTCCCGTATATTTTTCCCGACAGTTTTCCAATTTCAGCAATTGTATTTTGAAAAACATCGGTATCGTAATTCGATTGCTTGCCCTGCAATACCATGCAAAGGCGTTCGAAACCCATTCCGGTATCGACATGCTTGGCCGGTAGTGGTTCAAGTGCCCCGCTTGCTTTGCGGTTATATTGAATAAAAACCAGGTTCCAAATTTCAATCACATGTGGGTGATCCTGGTTTACCAGTTCATATCCGGGAATTTTTGTGCGTTCTTCATCGCTGCGGATATCAACGTGCACTTCGGAGCAGGGGCCGCAGGGACCGCTTTCGCCCATTTCCCAGAAATTATCTTTTTTGTTGCCGTTCAAAATACGCTCTTCGGGCAGGTACTGCTTCCACAAGTCGTAAGCTTCGGTATCGCGCTCAACACCATCGGTTTCATCGCCTTCGAAAATGGTAGCGTACAGGCGGTTGGCGTCAATGCCCATTTTCTCCACAAGGAATTCCCAGGCCCAATTAATTGCTT
>SKHV01000080.1 GCA_007116765.1 Prolixibacteraceae bacterium
GAATGTTGCTACACATAAAACTGAATTCGTATCGAATGGGTAGAATTATTATTTTTGACACCTGAGTAGTTACAAAATTAGCTTAACAATCTTCCTCCAGTTTATCTGCCATGGCATTGGCCAGTGCAACAGCTTCGGTAAACTTGTCCTTTTTCAGGGCGCCCTTTTCTTCAACCGATGGGTTTACAATTTCCCACTTAATTTGCTCCGAGAATTTTTCGAGGTTCTTCACCCCTCCCCCGTTCCAGCTGTACGAGCCAAATACTCCAAGTACACGGTCTTTAATCCCTTTGTGCAATAATTCGTTCAAAGCATTCTCTACCGTGGGGAACATTTCGTTGTTGTAAGCACAACTTCCAACCATTACCCCTTTGTACTTGAATACATCGCTGATAATGTGCGACACATGCGTTTTTGATGGATCGTATATGCGAATATTTTTAATTCCCCTTAAAGCCAACTGACGCGCAATTACATCGGCCATTTTTTCAGTATTACCGTACATGGAACCTACAATAATCACCACGCCTTTATCGGCTGCATAGCTGCTCCATTTTTGATATTTTTCGAGTATATAAGGTATGTGGCTTCGCCAAATTGGTCCGTGCGAGGGTGCGATCATTTTAATTTCCAAACCTTCGAGTTTGATTAACGCACGCTGCGTATGCGGGCAATATTTCCCAACAATGTTGGTAAAATAACGCATGGCTTCTTCTTCGTAAAACGAAAGGTTGATTTCGTCGTCGAAAATACCGCCATCGAGTGTACCAAAGCTACCAAAAGCATCGTTCGAGAAAAGTATGTTTTGGGTGCTTTCGAAGGTTACCATGCTTTCGGGCCAATGCACCATGGGTATGGTATAGAAATTCAACTTATGTTTTCCCAGATCCAGTTCGTCGCCATCGGAAACGGTAATGGTATCTTCTGTAATTCCGTAGAAATTCTGAATCATCGGAAAGGTTTTCTTGTTCCCGACCAATGTAATATCGGGGTATTTTGAACGCAAGGCAGCCAATGAGCCCGAATGGTCGGGTTCAACATGGTTAATTACCACATAATCTACTTTGCGGTCGCCCAAAATATTATCCAATTGCTGAAAATAATCATCGGTAAATTTGCGGTCAACGGTATCTATCAGGCAAACTTTTTCGTCGACTATCAGGTACGAGTTGTAAGTTACTCCATAAGGTAGCGGCCACAGGTTTTCAAACAAATGCGTACGACGATCGTTTACTCCCAGATAATAAATATTTTCGGCAAGGTTTGTTTTGTGCATAACAGTAGTTTTATAATCATCTGCGAAATTAAAAAGATTTCGACAACATTTTAGAATATACAAATGTATTGAAAACGGTTTTAACTCAAATTTTAATGAAATGCCTATCTTTGCATTAAAATTTTTAGATATATGGCACTTGACAGAAAAACAAGGACACTTTTATTTCCCCGCTTAGGCAAATTTTCGATGGTAATATTTGCACTTTTACTGGTAGTTGCAAGTTACAGGGCATTTGAACTTTTTGGTTTTATATTCAAAGCCAACGTATCACAAAATGCGGTAATACTCATACACACCGGCTCAGTATACACCGATGTAGAAAAAACTCTTACCGAAAGGGAACTTATCCACAACGTGCGTGCATTCAGGTGGGTATCAAAAAAGAAAGAGTACCATGAGAACATACGCCCAGGACGCTACGAGCTGAAAAAAGGAGCCAACACAAACGAACTGGTAAACATGTTGCGCATAGGTCAACAAATCCCTGTAAACGTAACCTTTAACAATTTACGCTATTTCGACGAACTGGCCGGCAGGGTAAGCCGTTATTTCGAATCCGATTCACTTGCTTTTATTAACGAATTCAAAAAAGCTGAATACACCGAAAAATATGGTTTCACTCCCGAAACATTTTCGGCCATGTTTGTGCCCAACACCTACCAAATGTACTGGACCACCACACCGAAACAGTTCATTGAACGCATGCATACCGAATACAATAAATACTGGAACAGCGAGCGCAAAGAAAAAGCTGCCGCATTGAACCTCACACCGGCAGAAGTAACTACTCTGGCATCGATTGTGCAGGAAGAAACCATTAAAGAAGACGAAAAAAGCCGCGTGGCAGGCGTTTACATAAACCGGATTAAACGGGGCATGCTACTACAGGCCGACCCAACCATAAAATATGCCATCAACGATTTTACTGTACGCCGCGTAACCAACTATATGCTTGCGGTTGATTCTCCATACAATACATACCGCCGGGCAGGCTTGCCTCCTGGGCCTATCAATTTCCCCGAAACATTGTCGATTGAAGCGGTATTGAATGCCGAAAATCACAACTACCTGTACATGTGTGCGAAGGAGGATTTTTCGGGCTACCACAATTTTGCTCGCACCCTACAGCAACATAATATCAATGCGGCAAGATACCGCAGGGCATTAAATGAAAACAAAATTTGGAGGTAAACTCATTTTGGAATTAAGCAGCGCTTGAAATTTTTTCTCCTTCAGTTGCAGCAATTATTGCAGCACCACAACTGTCGCTCCATACATTTACGGCAGTACGAAGCATATCGAGCGGACGATCAACCACCAAAATAAGGCCAATAGCAGTATCGGGTAAGCCAATTGCTTTCAAAATAATCACAATAGCAACCAAGCTTGCCGAGGGTATTCCTGCCACACCAATTGATGTAAGTAAAGCAATTACTACAATGGTAAACTGTACACCAAAACCAATTTCGATACCATAAGCCTGAGCTATAAACATGGCAGCAATACATTCGTACAATGCGGTGCCATCCATATTGATAGTGGCTCCAAGAGGCAACACAAACCCTGAAACCTTCTTTGAAACCCCTGCATTTTTAACGCCTTCGATAGTTTCAGGTAAAGTTGCCGACGATGAGCTGGTTGAAAAGGCAGTAAGTAACGCCCGTGACATAATTTTGAAATAAACAGTTGGTTTTA
>SKHV01000194.1 GCA_007116765.1 Prolixibacteraceae bacterium
AGCAGTTCAAAAATGAAGTTAGAAATTTGTAATAAAATAGATGAATTCAGCTTTCAAAATATTAAAAGGTGATCGCGGGATTTGGATAGTGCTTATTATTCTGTCGCTTTTCTCGTTGTTGGTGGTGTACAGTGCTACAGGCTCGCTGGCTTATCGGCATGCCGAGGGCAATACTTTTTTTTACTTGATAAGACATGCCGGCTTTCTGTTTCTTGGATATATTATCATAATTGCAATTGTAAATTACGTACCCATTAATCTTATATCCATTTTATCCCCTTTAATGTTATTGCTTTCGTTTGTTTTCATTATTGTAGCATTGGCATTGAAAGGCGGAGGCGAGGCTACCGGGCGGACTTTCTCGCTGGGTGGAATTTCTTTTCAACCTGCCGAAACTGCAAAAATTGCATTGGTGTGGTTTGTGGCCAAGCTACTGGCTAACAATCAGGACAAAGAGAATGTTCCGTCAAGACGCATATTCTTCTGGATATTGGGAATAACAACAGTTGTTAGTTTTGCTATTCTGCTTGCCGATTTTTCCACGGCAGCTTTGCTGTTTGCCACAATTATGGTCATGATGTTTGTAGGACGGATTAAAATTAAATATTTGGCTTCAACAATAGGTGGGGGTATCTTGGTTTTAGTATTGTTTTATTTTATGGCAAGCGCAATTGACATGGGGCGCTTTGGTACATTTAAAGGGCGATTGGATCGTTATATATTTGGCGATCCAAGCTCTGAAATAGGAATGACTCAAGCCGATTTTGCTGAAATGGCAATTTACCATGGTGGCAGGCTGGGAGCCGGCCCCGGTGGCAGCGAAGTGCGTAACCATATGGCTGCAGCTTATAACGACTTCATTTTTTCAATTTTAGTGGAAGAATATGGCTGGATTAGTTTTATAGTAGTGTTGTGTTTTATCATTTTTGCAAGTAGAGCGGCAATAATTGTAAACCAAAGCAAACGAACGTTTCCGGCTTTTATGGTTGTGGGCTTATCCTCGCTCATTGTTTTACAGGCAATGATTAACATGGGGGTTTCGGTTGGTTTGTTGCCTGTTACAGGCCAAACATTGCCGTGGGTGAGTATGGGCGGTACCTCAACTTTATTTACTGCAGTATCAATTGGTTGTATTTTACGGGTAAGTTATTTGAATAAAGTTGAAAAAATGAATCAAAATGCATCGGTAAACGATGTGGAAAAAATACCCGATGAAGACCATTCATTTGCCCAAGTTGGCTCAATTGACTAAAACAAAGAGAAATAATGACAGATAGACTCAAAATAATGATAAGTGGTGGTGGAACAGGAGGACATATTTTTCCGGCCATATCAATTGCTAACGAAATAAAAAGTAAAGTGCCACATTGCGACATTTTGTTTGTGGGAGCTGAAAATCGAATGGAGATGGATCGTGTTCCCGCTGCAGGCTATAAAATTGAAGGGCTACCCGTGGTTGGGTTTCCTCGAAAACCAAGCTTGAAAATGTTCACTTTTGTGTTTAAACTTTGGAAGAGCATGAGCAGGGCTCGCAAAATCGTAACGCAGTTTAATCCTCATGTAGTTGTTGGTGTGGGCGGGTATGCAAGTGGACCGGTTTTAAGAATGGCTTCAAAGCTAAATATTCCGACTTTAATTCAGGAGCAAAATTCGTATGCCGGTATTACAAATCGAATACTGGCAAAAAAGGCTTCAAAAATATGTGTAGCATACGATAATATGAGCCGCTATTTTCCTGCTAATAAAATAGTGTTAACCGGCAATCCTGTTCGAAAAGATTTGCTTGAGAGTAACAATAAGACCGACGAAGCATTTTCTTTTTACAATCTACAACCCGGCAAAAAAGTACTGCTAGTTGTAGGTGGAAGCCTTGGCGCCCGAACAATTAACAGCAGTATTTTGCGAAATATCGATATGCTTTTGAAGAGCAACATTCAGGTAATTTGGCAAACTGGGAGTTTTTATTTCGACTCGGTGATTGAAAGCACTAAAAATATTGATTTGTCGAATATTCATATTCACAAGTTCATATCAAGAATGGGTTTAGCTTATGCGGTATCCGATTTGGTGGTTTCGCGTGCCGGGGCAGGTACTATTTCTGAAATTTGTTTGATGCAAAAACCAAGCATTTTGGTTCCTTCACCCAATGTGGCCGAGGATCATCAAACAAAAAATGCAATGGCATTGGTGAATAAAAATGCAGCAGTAATGGTAAGCGATGCGCAGGCTCCCGACGAATTGGTGAAAACAGCACTGGAACTAATATTCGACGAAAAACACTTATCCGCTTTATCGGAAAACGCAAATTTGTTGGCTAAGCCCAATGCAGCTTCCGATATTGCCGATTTAATTTTACAAATGAAGAAGATAAATGCGTAATTTCGAAAACATACAAAACTTTTACTTCCTAGGAATTGGTGGAATAGGAATGAGCGCAATCGCCCGTTATGCAAATGCTTTGGGCAAAAATGTGGCAGGATATGATCTCACCCAAACTGACCTGACCCTCAAACTCGAAGCAGAAAATATTCAGATACATTATACCGACAGCATTGAACTAATTCCGGAACATTTTACCCCGCATAATACCCTGGTGGTAGTAACACCTGCCGTACCTCAGTCGCTTAACGAGTTTCAGTATTTAAAGAAGCAGGGGTTTAACTTTCTAAAACGAAGCGAAATGCTTGGTTTGCTTACACAGAATAGCGACTGCGTGGCAGTGGCCGGAACGCACGGAAAAACATCGGTCTCAACCATGATAGCTTTTCTTCTGCATCAGTCCAATATCGATGTGGGGGCTTTTTTGGGTGGAATTTCACGCAACTTTAATTCGAATCTTGTATTGCCACCATCGCCGCAAAGTTTGGTAGTTACCGAGGCCGATGAGTATGATCGTTCGTTTTTGCATTTGCACCCATCGCTTGCTGTAGTTACTTCTATCGACCCCGATCATCTCGATATAT
>SKHV01000396.1 GCA_007116765.1 Prolixibacteraceae bacterium
AATCTGAACAGATGAATAAGAATAACATAAGCCTTGACGTTATTTCACCAATTTACATTGGAGGTGCATCGGAAAACCACTTTGGTATTGGCATGGATGTGTTTTGGCAAAACGGGGTACTTTACCGCGTTGACCTGAAAGACTTGGCGCCTTTTTTTGACGACAGAATGACTTCTATGATTGCTACCGCAAGATCGGGAGAAGAAATCCAAAAGTCGTTGCTGTCTAAAGGGTTAAACTTTAAACAAATTGCCAAAGAAGCGTGGAACTGCCCGTACCCTCCCGAACAAGACGAAGTCAAGGCGTTGATAAGAGACGGGTTTGGAAAACGACTCATTCCGGGATCTTCCATTAAGGGTGCATTGCGCTCTCATTTATTTAGAGGTTTGGCGAACTCAGATACCACCTCTTTAAATGGATTGAAACAAACTGTTAAACGAGCAGATAATGATAGAAGAATTAAAAGGCCGGTGTCTGAATTTGAAAAGCGTCTTTTAGAGGTTCATATTGAGGGCAATACAAGAAAAAAAGAATACCTTCAGCTGCTGCGTTTTTTACAGGTTTCAGATTTTTCTTTTGACACTTCTGAAATACATCCCGTGAAAATATACAACCTAAGTAAAGATGAAGGAAGATGGGCTGGTGCATGGAAAGATAGAAAATCGAGAGGGTATGGGAGTAATAATAATAACAATTGGGATTTTTCTCCACGCGGATTTGTCACCCATTACGAAGTAATAGCCAAGCAACAGCAGAGTAATGGAAGGATTGTTTTTAATGAACCGCCAGAAGGTGGAGGCTTTAGAACCTCACATGAAACGTTCAAGAGAAAGTTTGGAGCGTTGCTACCCGATGGAAAAATGATGCTGAATGATTTATTTGCGATGGTCAACCAGAATACATTAGATTATATCGACCAAGAATTGGCATTTTTTAAGAAGTACGTTGACGACGATTTTGTGGCAGATAATCAAATTGTACCGTTCTACGAGCGTTTAAAAGAACAGGTTGCACATCTTAAAAATGCCTGTATTCTGCGTGTGGGTGGCGGCTCAGGTTTTCATTCCATTACCGGAAACTGGTTGTATAAAGATCACATCGAAAGTGTTGAACGCCCATTGCGGCTTTTTATGGGAGGGCGAATAAAAAACCTCACCAAGAGTAGAAAGTTGACATTTCAACCTACGGGTGATGAGTTGCCTAATTTTCAACCCATGGGCTTCATTAAATTAAGCATTCAATCTACATGAAAACGCACATTTTTGCCAATATTGGGAACCGTAATTTAGCCATTCAAAACAAAAATGGCGGATACGACTTTATTCCGTCACATACGTTTAGAGAAACAACCGAAGATATATGGAATAATTTCGGTGATTACAAAGACGCGCTACGCCCCATGATTATTCCGGCCATCATTGATAAATATCCCGAGGGCCATTTACACTTGTTTGTTTCTAATCAGGATGCAGCACACGAATCCGACACCTATTCTGAGGGGCGTATTTTGGAAAAATGCTTTGCTGCTTCATATCCTGATTTAGTCGTTAGTATTGTAACACTACGCGATGCAGAAGGCGGCATTGATCCAACGAACGATGAAGCACTGATACGCTTTTACCGCAATTGGTTAAAAGGGAATTTAAATCGTTTGAACGATAAAGTTGTGTTTTTCGACAGTGGTGGCACCGCACAGCAAAAAGCGAGTTTGCGTGCCGTGCTGGAATTTGAGTTGCCCAAACACCAACTGGAACAGTACTACGGAAAGAAAGAAGGTGATGCAACGGTACTTAATAAACTTGAACGCAACGCAGCCGAAAAGCTCTTCCAAAAAAGACAGTTGCGTACCTTAATTGAACACTATAATTACGGTGCGGCAAGGGTTCTTCTGGCAGAGATAAATGAATCGAATACTTCCGTTGAACTACTCCTTAAACTCTGTGATTACTTATGGAACTGTATGTTTAACGATATTGAAAATCGCCTTCACTGGAATAATTTTCCCAAAGCGGTGAAGAGACATCTCCGAGCCAATGACATAAAACACATTGTGGAAAAAAGCTGTGATAACGATGATTTTGAGCATAGTTACTATTACAATCACGCGGCATGGCTTTTCGAAAAATCTCAGTGCGCCCTGAAAACAAGCGACGCCTCAACCGCGATCATAAGCCTGATGCAAATGCTTGAAGTGTATTGCAACGGATACATTTCGTGTCACACACCGTACAACATAGCCGAAAATTATACTAAAGAAAGCGAAGCCCTGTTATTTGAGATTATTGGTTCGTATAAGGATGTTTTTTATCGACAAACCAATAAACATTTAAAGAGTTTTTCCGTGCCGGTTGCGGCATTTTACGCTCATATTTTATTGGATCAATCCGGAGAACGCGATTGTACACAAGCACTTTCTACGTTAAAGAATGCTTTAACGATGTTTGCGCGAAGTTCTTTTCCGGAAGACATGCGTCTCGACACCATGCGAAACAACATTGCCCATCGTGGCAAAGGGGTAGATTTAGAAAGGTTTAGGCAACATTATGCGTCGGTATTTGGCGCTGCGGAAACATTATGCGGCAAGCACAAAGGAGCTTTTGACAACTTGAATGCCGTGATTTGTGAATTGATTTAAACACCTTATGTTATGCAGATACTCATAGACACATTCGGGACTTCATTACACCGCAAGGAAAATGCATTTGAAATATGGAAGAAAGGTGAAACCAAAAAGTTAGCACCAACAAAAATAAAGAGCATTGTTTTGTCAAAGGGAGCAAAGGTGAGTTCAGACGCTATTCTCTTGGCGATTGAAAACGAAATTGATGTTGTTTTTGTGGATCGCGGCGGAACGCCTAAAGGGCGAATTTGGAGTCACAAGTACGGTTCTATTTCTACCATAAGAAAAAATCAAGTACACTTTGCCAAATCAAAAGAAGGAGCAGAAT
>SKHV01000501.1 GCA_007116765.1 Prolixibacteraceae bacterium
AATGAATCGTAACTGGATCCAATAAAGCAAACAACGTTACTGATGCCCTCCAACTCGGAGTTTAACACGCCGTTGTTTTCGTTTTGCCACGAGTGCAGTGTTACGATGGCTTTGTCGGTTAATACCACACCATTTACTATAGTGGCACTTTCTGTTGTTTTTTGTACTTTTGTAGTCATAACATTTTTGTGTTAATGAACCCCCGGCAGTTGGTGTAGTGTACCTAAGCCGGGGGTTCTGTTGTTTTTACTCTAATTTTTTGGTTTCAAACGAAGAAAATAAAGACAATTGGCTTGTCATGCTGGTATCAATACTTTTTAGCATTTTACCAATTCGGGCAATGGATGCCCTTAGTTCCATTAATTCGAGATAATTTTCGTTCTCGTTTAGTATTTCTTCAAGTTGCTTTATGCGTACATCTTTGGTCACCTTTTCCATAATGATGTTTTCACGCTCAAGAGTGTTTTCAAAGAAATACTTTAATAGGTTCGACTTATAAGCTAGAAACAATTTTTGTTTTTCTTCTTTAAGCATTTTGTAATCGAGACCAAGCACCCAAATAATAAAACCTTCTTTACTAATGTGCGTACGTTGACGATTATCTCCAAATACTGGATAATTCGATTCTTGACAAACAAAACCTATTAGAATAGGATCATCGCTTAAGTTTCTAATTTGCCTTTCGGTGTTTATTTCTAGCAAATTGCAAAGTAGCTCCACAGGTATCGGCTTGTAGATACTTGGAATGGTTTTTCTGTACGTTGTAAAGTCTAAATCTGTTTCCATAATTTAACAATAATTTTAGTGTTTTTTTAAAAGTGTGCCGACTACTATAATCGGTCGACTTTACTTTTTAAGGCGATTATGCCTAATTTTTTAAAAGTCTCCGGTGTTTTGAGTCGGTTTACTTTGATGAAACAAAGATATAAATAAATTATTACAATGCAAGCAAAAGTAATAATTATATTCGTTTGGCTTTATTTTATTTTATTTACTACCTTTGTCTTAAAATATATTTATATGAAAGAATCATTAACGATCCGATTAGACAATGAACTTTTAGCGTTTTTAAAAAAGGAGGCGCAAGCTGATTTTCGATCAGTAAACAATTATGTTGAAATGATCCTTTTAAAGTACAAACTAGAACAAGAGCAAAAAGAAAAGCCCCAGTCGTAAGACCGGGGTTTTTCTTTTGTTATAACTATGGGGCTAAACCCCACAGTTCATATTGATAAAAAACGCTGATTATCGTTATTAAAAAAGGGGAATCCTCCTTATATATAGTCGGGATTCCGACTATTTAAACGAGGAATTCATCGTTTATAATCAAAAGAAACCTGCAAACACAGGTTTATAAACCGATAATTCTCGGTTTATAAAGTGAGATTTCTCACTATTTAAATACCGCAAATCTGCGGTATTTTCAGTTATCAGGCTGAGCATGACAACTGAAAACATAATAAAATAATAATTCTCGCTTTATTTCATTAGAACACTCACTGTTGCAAAAGTTAAAGCAAAGAAAAGCCCCAGTCGTAAGGCCGGGGCTTTTTTTATAAGTAAAGTTTATGTTTAATTTATTTCAAAACTTAAAGATTCAGAAGTGTATATTGTTTTTGTGAAATTGCTATAATTACTACAAATACTTACGTAATAATTAATTTTTGTACCTGAAGGGTAAATCCCGTTAAATATTTCAGTATATGGAAAGGCGCCTTTCCTTTCGTGAATTTCCTTTACTCTTGCAATTATTTTACCGTTTTCATCTCCATACATAATACGAGCTACAAAACCGTCCAATTCGGGTTCGGTTGTTTTAATCTGATAATCTACAAAAAAGGTCATGGTGTCTTTAATTGACAAAACGCCGTTGTCTGGTAAGTAATAAGATAACTCGACACTCGTAGTTTCTATAACTTCGCGTTCAGGGTTTGTTAAATCTTCTATTTCTGCTGAATTGCATGAAACAATGAAAACAAGAATAAGCAAATACAGTTTTTTCATGATTTAATTTTTTATGGTTTAAGGCTTAAATATATGAAAAAAGCCCGAGTTTGTGATCCCGGGCTTTTTATGTTGCTAATTTTTAATTCTTCGGTAAATTGTCGGGCCTTCTGCCCAGTTCAGTCATTGCCTGTTCCATTAAGCGGTTATAATCGATATCGGTATTGTCGCGGTCTTCGAAAAAGAAGTTTACGCCAATCGCATTGGCAAGGTTCAGGAAGACATCGAGCCGTGGGCGGTACTTGAGCGCAAATAAACGGTTTATGTTGGTTACGTAATAACCGGTTCGATCGGCAATAACTTCTTGTGTTATGCCTTTTTTGACTGCAGTTAGTTTTAATAATAAAACGAGAAGCATCCAAGCTTTGTCGTTTGCATTAGTGCTTTTTGCCATTTGTTTATAGTTTAAATTTTATTTCTGCATGTTGAATCATAAATTGTGTTGATATGCCCGAAAGCGTGGCTTGTATTGTTTTGTCAATTTCTGACAAGTCGCAATCGGACTGTTGCTCGCAAATATCGCGGATACGCTCGGCCATTGATTGAGGTATAGATATCATTCGCATGGCTTCGAGCTTACCGGTTATGGCATCAACAAGGAAAAGGTTTATGATGTTGCCTTCGCTGTTAAGCCATTCGTCAATCTTATCGGGCTGTACTTTCCCGATGTTGATGTTTACATCGAAGTTCCAGTTCTCGAAAACGAAACAAATAAACGGAATGCTCGCTTGCTCGTACAGGCACACTGTAAGTTTACCTTTGCGCCAATCTTTTCGCTCGTTGGGTGATATGCCGCTAAGTACACAAACCACGTCGAAGAATGCAGTGTTCAGTATGGCAATAGTAACTTCACCTTTGCCTAGGTAATTTTTGTGTGGAAATGGTTTCCCTACTTCGTACTTGATCATAGTTGTTCTTTATTGATTTTACTTTCGAAATCGAT
>SKHV01000193.1 GCA_007116765.1 Prolixibacteraceae bacterium
AGTATCAGCGGGTGGGGCCGGCAGCTTATAAAAACAATCTTGACAATACTTTGGCGCTTGATTCAATGTTTGGTAACCCGCACCAGAATTTTAAAACGGTGCACGTGGCCGGCACCAATGGGAAAGGTTCTGTTTCGCATATGCTTGCTTCGGTATTGCAAAGGGCAGGCTACAAGGTAGGACTATATACTTCGCCCCACTTGAAGGACTACCGCGAACGTATAAAAATAAACGGGCAAATGATCCCTGAAGAGAAAGTGTGCAGCTTTCTTGAACGTTTCTTCAATTTGAATTCTACCGCTAAAGTTGAGCCCTCATTTTTTGAACTTTCGGTAGCTATGGCCTTCGATTATTTTTCGAATGAGATGATTGATGTAGCTATAGTAGAAGTTGGCTTGGGCGGTCGGCTCGATTCTACGAATATAATCACACCCGAAGTTTCGGTAATCACCAATATTAGCTTTGACCATACCGCTTTGCTGGGGAATACCCTGCCTTTGATTGCAAACGAGAAGGCAGGGATTATAAAGCCCGGTGTGCCGGTGGTTGTTGGCGAAAACCAGTCCGAAACTGCCCCGGTTTTTATGCAGAAAGCTCAACAAGAAAAAGCGCCCCTCATCTTTGCCGATTCCGATTACCATATTTCCGTACAACCCGAAGGAAAATTGATGGTAAGTTCATGCTGTAGTATAATTTGCCGAGGCTTGAAGCCCGATTTGGAAGGTATGTACCAAAGGAAAAACCTGCTTACATCAATTGCAACTATTGAGCTATTGAAGAAAAAAGGTTTTGAACTTTCGGAGCAAAATGTGGTTAATGGGTTGGGTAGTGTAGTTGTCAATACCGGCTTATTGGGGCGCTGGCAGAAAATAAGCTCAAAGCCCGATATTGTTTGCGATACCGGGCATAACGAGGCAGGCATATCTCTTGTTGTGCAGCAACTGAGTAAATGCAGTTACGATAAATTACACATCGTATTCGGAACGGTAAACGATAAAGATTTAGTTCCGATTTTGAAATTATTGCCTGTAAATGCCGTTTATTATTTTACACGTGCTAATGTTGACCGTGCACTTGACCCGGAATTATTGCAAAATCAGGCTGTCACATATAATTTACATGGAAAAGTGTTTTCAAGCGTTAACGGTGCACTCGGTGCGGCAAAAAGTGCAGCCACCGAAAACGATTTAATATTTGTGGGAGGCAGCACTTTTGTAGTTGCCGAAGTAATGTAATATATTTTTGAATGACCATGATAGTCAATCCCTTATATGAACTCATTGCTCAGGGCGAGCACCAACAGCAGGATTTTAAGTTTTGCATTAACGATTCGCGCAAAATAGCACGCTCGTTGGTAGCATTTGCAAATACCGACGGAGGCAGGCTTTTGATAGGGGTAAAAGACAACGGGAAAATTGTCGGCGTTAAAACCGACGAAGAATTTTACATGGTCGAGGCTGCAGCCAACACCTTTAGTCAACCAAAAATCGATTTTGAATATCAGCATTGGGAAGCTGAGGGGAAGATTGTTCTTGAAATAAGTGTGAAACCCAGCAAAGAAAAGCCACATTACGCACAAAACGATGAAAAAAAGTGGATGCCTTATATTAGGCGCAACGATGAAAATATACTTGCCAACAAAGTTTTGGTTGATGCATGGAAAATACAGCGTAACAAGAAAGGTTTGCTTTTTAAATACGATGAACCCCGAAAAAAATTGGTAGAATACTTGTCGGCAAACGAGACTATTACCTTATCGAAATTTAGCCGGATAGCACATATTAGCCGCTTAGCTGCCGGCAAAATATTGGCCGAATTCTTATCAATTGGTTGTATTGATATAAACCTTGAGCGCGAACCCGTTGTTTATTACCTCAGTAATGATTTTGATTTGGATAAATTGACTTGATGATTATTTTGCATTTATTTCAATTGAAACATTAAGTTTTTAATTGCAGAATTGGTAGTTTTACAGCTAATCTATGTGCTAATTATTAAAATAATATATTATGAAGAAGCTTTTTATTGCATTTGTTGTATTATCTGTTTTTGTTTCTTGTTCGGTTTTTGGACAGTTTAACTATCAAAATGCCGAAACCGACGATTCCCTGAGATATACTCCGGCTTATCCTCCACATGAAGTGGTACATTACGACGAACCCAATGAAGATGGAACTCCTAAAAATGTGGTCATGTTTATTGGCGATGGTATGAGCATGTCGTACGTATTTGCAGCATATACTGCCAACAGGGGCGATTTGTATATGTTCAACTTCAATAACCTCGGTTTTCAAACAACCCATTCTGCCGATAATTACATAACCGATTCGGCAGCAAGTGGAACCGCTTTGGCAACCGGGCAAAAAACTTATGGTGGAGCAGTTGGCGTTGATACCGATAAAGTAGCCATTGAAAATATTAGAGAAAAGTTTGAAAATATGGGAAGGGCAACTGGCTTGGTATCAACTTCAACAATAACGCACGCAACGCCTGCCTCTTTTATCGCGCATCAACCAAGCCGGAACATGTATGAGGCAATAGCTGCCGATTTTCTGAAAACCAATATCGATGTATTCATTGGTGGTGGATACGACCAATTTGCAACTCGTGAAGACGGTAGGAATTTAATATCGGAACTTAAAGATAAAGGCTATCAGGTACTCACCGATATTGATGAGGTAGCAAAGGTGAAAGAAGGTAAGCTGGCAGGCTTAATTGCACCAGGGCATACTGCTCAGGCAGGCAGCCGCCGTAGCGATTTACTTGAAGTTTCGGTTGAAACTGCATTGAACGTGCTTAGCAATAATGAAAATGGCTTTTTCCTGATGGTGGAAGGCTCTCAGCTCGATTGGGCAGGGCACAACAACCATACAGGCTACTTGGTGCGCGAAACCCTCGACTTTGACCGTGCAGTTGGAAAAGCTTTAGAATTTGCAGCCAATAATAAAGAGACTCTTGTTATTGTTACTTCCGACCATGAAACCGGTGGCTTTGTAGTGATTAATGGGAACAAGGAAACAGGTTATGTGCATGGCGCATTCAGTTCAACAAACCATACGCCCGAGTTTGTGCCGGTTATGGCATTTGGTCCAGGTGCAAAAAAATTCAGGGGTTTTTACGACAATACCGATATTCCAAAAAAAATAATGGAACTTATAGAATAGCTTTATTATGCATATATAATGTGTAAAGAAAAGCAGCATGTATAGTGCTGCTTTTTTTGTAGCACTTCAATATATTTAATGCTCTAAAACACATATATGCTTTGGTAAGTTAAGCTTTCAGTTTTATATTTGCTTTCATGTTTGAATCGTTAGAAGTACTAGATAATATTCGACTAAACTTTACCGAAGGCGGCTTGCTTGTTTTAAACATTGCACTGGCATTCATTATGTTTGGTGTGGCACTTTCAATAAAAGTCGATGATTTTAAGGCTGTAATAAATAAACCACGGCCTGCTGTAATTGGGTACGTATCGCAGTTTTTCTTATTGCCGGCTTTGACCTTCCTTTTGGTGCTTTTAATCAGACCAACACCATCGGTGGCATTAGGAATGATTTTAGTAGCAGCTTGCCCAGGAGGAAATATTTCAAATTTTCTGGCATCGTTGGCTAAGGGAAATTCTGCATTATCAGTAACACTAACCGCACTAGCTACTATTTCAGCAATTTTCATGACACCGCTGAACTTTTCTTTTTGGGGTGGAATTTATGTAAACTATTACAATAAACTTGGAGGCGAATATTTAAGACCCCTCGAAATTGACGCCGGACAAATTTTTGTAACAGTTTTTCTTATTTTGGGAATACCTGTTATTGTTGGTGTTTTGGTTGCAAGGCACATGCCTAAATTAACTTCTAAAATTATTAAACCAATAAAACGGTTTTCAATAATCTTTTTTCTGATTATGGTAATTGTGATGCTGAGAAGCAATTTTGTTCAGTTCATCGAAGTAATCCACATAATATTTATCATTGTTCTGGCACATAACGCATTGGCCTTAGGTACCGGCTTTTCTGTTGCTTCTATTTTTAAACTGAGCCGGAAAGACAGGCGTTCAATTTCAATTGAAACAGGAATTCAAAATTCAGGTTTAGCACTAACATTAATGTTCAACCCAAAAATTTTTCCGCCCGATTTTGAATTGGGAGGAATGGCCATTATTGCTGCTTGGTGGGGTATTTGGCATATTATTTCGGGCTTGATTATGGCAACTTTGTGGGGTAGAAAATCGTTGGAGGAGACTAATGGCTCCTAATTATTGGATGATTGATTTTAAAAATATTTTATGAGAAGAGTAGAGGAGTGGTCGCTAATATATGAGTATATTCGATCGTTGGCACGAATTGTTTATCGGGCATCGAATAAACACATAACCGTTAACGGTATCGAAAATGTACCCAAAAACGAACCGGTTATTTTTGCGCCTAACCATCAAAATGCTTTAGACGATCCTTTGGCTATACTGCTCACTTCGTCGGTTTTTCAACCTGTATTTTTAGCCCGAGCCGATATTTTTAAGAATAAGTTCATTTCCCGAATTTTAAATACCTTTAAAATTAGTCCCATATACCGCATTCGCGATGGGAAAGAGTCGCTTGATAAAAATAAAGAAGTATTTGAAAATAGTGTACGTATTTTGTCGAACAACAAAATGATGTGCCTTTTTCCCGAAGCCCGGCACATTGGAATGAAAAGCATGTTACCACATAAAAAGGCCATTCCGCGTATCGTATTCATTGCAGCTAATCAAACTAATTTCGAACTCAATGTTAACATTGTGCCTGTTGGAATAAACTATTCTCACTATTATAATTATAGGCGCAGTATAGTAGTGAACTATGGAAAGCCAATTAAGTCGTCTCAATATTATTCAATTTATAAAGAAAGTGGCGAAACTAAAGCCTCTTCAGCTTTACGCGACGACTTATACGAAGCACTTAAGGAACTGGTTATTCATGTTCCCGATAAGGAAGTGTACGATGTTTATGAGCTGGGTTTTGAACTCGCCACAAAAAAGGCTTGTAAAAAATTGAAGCTCAAAAACTCATTGAAGCACTTTTATGAATGTGAGAAGTTTATTACACAGAAGCTTGAAAATCAATTTAAACAACATCCTCAGGATTCAGCCCATTGGCAGCAAAAGGCGGTTGAGTATAAAACCTTAAAACGCCGCTTGAAATTTCACGAAAGTGAACTAGAGAAGGGGAAAGCCACATTTGCCGATGTTTTTAAAGTAGGAATACCCGCGTTAATGTTATTGATTTTTGGCTTTTTTGGAGCACTTGCTCACGGTTGGTTGTTTTATTTGACTCGCTATCCTTACCGTAAACTCATAAAAGATAAACAGTTTTACAGTTCGTTTTCAGTTGTATTAAGTTTAGTTGCCTATCCGTTGTGGATTATTGGCTTGTTTTTTATTCTAAATAGTTTATTGAATAGTTTCTTGCTTGCTCTTATACTACTTGTTTTTTCTGTTCCAAGTGGAATTATCGCTTGGGAAGCCGGTCAAATGTTCATGAAATTAAGAAATCGGTTCAGGATTGGTGCTTTATTGAAGAAGAACAACAAAAGTATATTAAGGCTTTTTGAACTAAGAAAAGAGCTTAATTTATTTTTTGATGAGGTTCTTAGCTAATAGAGTCTTCGGATTTCTTTAACGGAACAATAAGCCTGAATTCAGAACCTGAGCCTACTTCCGAGGTAAATTCAAATACGTATTTCAATGCTTTGGAAATTCCGCTAACAATGTTCAGCCCGAGGCCAGAGCCTCCATATCCACGTGAAAAAGATCCGTCGCCCTGTACGAAAGGCATCATTATTTTCTTGTAGTCGGCTTCTTTAATTCCAATACCTGTATCTTCAATACTGAAAATTATTTTGTTTGAAAATTGTTGAACCACTAGTTTTACATACCCCTTGTTTGTGAATTTGAAGGCATTGTCGATTAGCCTGAGCAGCGCTTTCTTTAATAGGTGATCGTCGGTGATTAAAGTTAAAGTTTCATTATCGGGCGCTTCAATTGAAAAATTCAAATGCTCTTTGTCGTGTTTAATTATAATTCCGTTGGCTTCATATTTTATCACTTTGAGGAAATTGCTTACTAAAACGGGTTTATTCACGGGC
The DNA here is from genome assembly GCA_007116765.1 of Prolixibacteraceae bacterium. Classification (GTDB taxonomy): domain Bacteria; phylum Bacteroidota; class Bacteroidia; order Bacteroidales; family Prolixibacteraceae; genus Roseimarinus. The sequence goes on from SKHV01000193.1 coordinate 6,127, forward strand.
TTAAAACTGTTCGTTTTCACAAGTGAAGCATCAAAAATATCGTCGAAAGTGGAAAGTAAATACATGGTATTGCTTGCTATCAATTTTTGATACTCTTTTTTACTTTCAGTATCAACACCGTCTTCGGTTAACATTTCGGAAAAGCCGATAATCGAATTCAATGGTGTGCGTATTTCGTGTGAAATATTTGCGAGGAATTCCGATTTTAAATTATTACTTTCTTTCAAATTTTTCAATGCATTACGGAGCTTTCTCTCAGCATTTTTTCGCTGTTCAACTTCGTCGCCCAATTTGAAATTTAGTTTTTGCATTGCCCGAGTTCTGTTTTTTACTTTGGTTTCAAGCTCTGCATTTAAATCGTTCATCTTAATTATTGCTGCTTGTGAGGTAATGCGCGAATGCTGAAATGTGTGATAAAATAGAAAAGAAAGTATTGCACCTATGATTAAATAAAGAAATGCTTCTGATATATAAGGTTGGTGAGTGAGGAGAACTATTGTGCTATAAGTTGAAAGCGAAACAGATAAATACAATATGAATCGGGTGAGCGATATGAAAAGAGTAAATGAAATGAGAAAAACAACAATGAAAAAAGTCAATGCATTAATTATTTCACCTGGACTTAGTGCCAAAACCGATGTGCTCCAAGCAATGGTAGCCACAGGAAAAATCACCTGTATCGCTTTTTGATTATAAAATTTCTTAAGAGTTATATGTTTTTTAAGAAGCGATCCTGATAAAACATAAAGCGAAATGAGCAAATAAATAGAATCACTAAAACGATAAATATGAGGCTCGGGCAACTTGTCAGGAATCAAGTAACCAAGTAATATAAAAATGGTGCAAGCAAAAAACGAAATTGCAGCAAAGAAATTAATGCGTTTAATATCAGTGCTTATCAACTTTTTCTTGAGTTCAACTTTTTGTGCGCGGTTAAGCTTAACATCATTCAGTCCTAAACTATTTTTAAAAAGAATCATCTATGATTATTAATTGCCTGTAAAAAAAAAAGTTATGTTTTGATTTCTGATGTTCAAAAGATAGAATAAAAAGTTATTAAAAACAATGTGGAAGACCATTATGTATAAAAAGTAAGGCAATACTAACATTATTGTTGATATTACAAATTGGTACTACGCTGCATCTATTTTATTTAATATGAATGTTAAAAAAATAATAAATATCTAAGGGTTTAAACATGTGCTTTTCCTGCTTCGTATTCTAAATGCTATTATTGTGAAAATGTAGTAAAATGGAGGAGTGTTTTTTTTTTGTAAGGATGCCTCTTATATTTATTAAATGACTAATTAAAGAAAAGGCTTATGAGTAATATCGAAACAGCATTACAGCTAATGGGAATTGGGATGGTTACCGTTTTTATTATTCTTATACTTGTTGTGTTATTGGGGAATGCTATCATATTGATAGTGAACCGTATAATGCCTCAGGTTGAAGTGCTAAAACCTACTAGTGGTAATGCCTCATCAGGAATTGGAGCGAACAAAGTCGCTGCCATTGTGGCCGCTGTAAAACAGGTTACAAATGGTAAAGGCAATGTGGTGAATATCGAAAAGCAATAGTTTTCACGTGTACGAACAATAATCAATAAATATCTATCAATATGAAGAAACATAAAGTACAGTTTTCATTAGTTTATCGTGATATGTGGCAGTCGTCGGGTAAATACCTGCCGCGTGTCGATCAGTTAATAAAAGTTGCCCCTGCTATTGTTGAAATGGGATGTTTTGCCCGTGTAGAAACCAATGGTGGCGGTTTTGAACAAATCAACCTCCTTTTTGGAGAAAATCCAAATACAGCAGTACGTCAATGGACAAAACCTTTGCGCGATGCAGGTATCCAAACGCACATGCTCGACAGAAGCCTCAACGGTTTGCGTATGAGCCCCGTGCCGGCCGATGTGCGTAAGTTGATGTATAAAGTAAAAAAAGCACAGGGTACCGATATTACACGCCCGTTTTGTGGCTTAAACGACGAAAGAAATATTCTTGATTCGATTAAATACGCTAAGGCAGCAGGCATGATTGCTCAGGCAGCTCTTAGTATTACTTATTCTGAAGTACACACTGCTGAGTCGTACATCAAATTGGCCGATACACTTATTCAAGGTGGTGCCGATGAGATTTGCCTCAAAGATATGGCAGGTATTGGCCGTCCGGCATGGTTGGGCGAAATTGTACGTGGAATTAAGAAATTGCACCCCGAAGTACCTCTGCAGTATCACTCGCACTCAGGTCCCGGTTTTGCAATGGCCAGCATTTTAGAAGTCTGTAATGCAGGTGTTGAATATGTCGATGTGGCAATGGAACCTCTTTCTTGGGGCACAGGCCATGTGGATGTTCTTGCCGTACAAGCTATGTTGAAAGATGCAGGTTTCGACGTACCTGAAATCAATATGGATGCTTACATGAAAGTGCGTAGCCTTACTCAAAGCTTCATCGACGATTTTCTGGGATACTATATCGATAGTAAAAACCGCTATATGAACTCCTTGCTCATTGGTCCCGGATTGCCCGGTGGTATGATGGGTTCGCTTATGGCCGACCTTGAAAACAACCTCGATAGCATTAACAAGTGGAAAAAGAAAAATAGCAAACCAGAGTTGACACAGGATGAGTTGCTTGTTAAACTTTTCAACGAAGTTGAATATGTTTGGCCAATGGTAGGTTATCCACCGCTTGTTACCCCTTACAGCCAGTATGTGAAAAACCTGGCCATGATGAACGTGATGCAGATTGAAAAAGGCAAACCACGTTGGGGAATGATTGCCGACGACATTTGGGATATGCTTATGGGTAAAGGTGGAAAACTTCCCGGGGAATTGCATCCCGAAATTTTGGAACTTGCTAAAAAAGCCCAAAAGGAACAATTCCACGACCACCCACAAAGTGTGGTTGAAGATGCACTTCCTAAGTTCCGTGAGGAAATGAAAGAAAACGGATGGGAGTTTGGACAAGACGATGAAGAACTTTTCGAATTGGCTATGCACCCGCAACAATACCGTGCATACAAATCGGGAGCTGCTAAAAAGGCTTTCGAAGAAGATTTGGCCAAGAAAAAAGCCGAGGGAGCCGGATTGTTTGCTGCAACAGCAAAAGCTGCACCTCAGGCCGACAGTACACCCGCAGTTGTTAGTGGCCAGCCCTCATCAATGAATATCAACGTGAATGGCGAAAGCTTTAAGGTAACTGTATCGTATGGCAATGCACCGGCTGAAGCCCCGGCTCAAAATTCAGCTCCTGTTGCAACTGAAGCGCCTGTAGCTGTTGCTGCTCCTGCCAATGCACACGAGGTAACTGCTCCGCTCGAAGGTAAATTTTACCTGACAAAAAACACATCGGAAACTCCAATTAAGGTAGGCGATACATTAAAAGAAGGCGATTTGATTGGTTACATTGAGGCAATGAAAACCTTTAATGCAATTAGAGCCGATAAAGCTGGAAAGATTGTTGAAATATGCAAAGCCGTTGCCGACGATGTTGAGGAAGACGATGTGCTTGTTAAAATTGGCTAAGAATAATTTCGAATTTGCTTTTTGAAATACTGTTGTTGTGAAAAGCTAATATTTGAAATTTGAAACTTTAAATAATATTATGGAGATATTAAGGAAATTATACGAAATGACTGCCTTCAGTAACCTGATAGCAAATCCGGCACCTTTGCTTATGATAGCTATTGCTGTGGGGTTATTGTACCTGGGCATTCGTAAACAATACGAACCGCTTTTGCTTGTGCCTATTGGCTTTGGTGTTTTGTTGGCCAACCTGCCGGGTGCAGGTTTGGGAATAGTTCCAGCCGAATTTGTGGCTCTCGAAGATCATCGATATATGAACTTGTTCGAGATTTCGCAAGAGTACGGTATCATGAACTTTCTCTATTATACTTTGCTGAAGACAGGTCTTCTGCCTCCTATAATTTTTATGGGAGTAGGTGCTTTGACCGATTTTGGCCCCATGTTGCGTAACCTGAGGTTAAGCCTGTTTGGTGCTGCGGCTCAGTTGGGTATATTTTCTGTTTTGATAGTCGCAATACTAGCAGGATTTACACCACAAGAGGCCGGTTCGCTTGCAATTATTGGCGGTGCCGATGGCCCAACAGCCATTTACACCACTATTATTCTTGCACCTCACTTGTTAGGACCAATTGCTATTGCCGCATATTCGTACATGGCGTTGGTTCCGGTAATTATACCTTTTATGGTTAGGCTTACCTGTGGTGAAAAAGAATTAAAAATCAACATGAAGCAAATGGATAAACTTTATCCGGCTAAGCGTGAAATAAAGAACATTAAAGCAGTTAAAATAGCCTTTCCTATTGTGTTGGGTGTTGTAATTGCATTCTTTGTACCATCGGCAGCTCCTTTACTCGGAATGTTACTCTTTGGTAACCTTGTGAAGGAAATCGGTTCAACAACCTTCAGGTTGAGTGATGCCGCAAGTGGTTCAATAATGAATACCGCAACCATATTTTTAGGACTCACCGTTGGTGCTACCATGACTTCGGAAGTATTTCTTGATGTTAGAACACTAGGAATTATACTTGGAGGTTTTCTGGCCTTTGCAGTTTCGGTAGTTGGAGGTATTTATGCAGTGAAGGTTTATAACCTGTTTGCCCAAAAGAAAATCAACCCGCTTATTGGAGCTACAGGGCTAAGTGCTGTGCCAATGGCCTCGAGGGTTGCTAACGAAATAGCTGTTAAATATGACTCAAGAAACCACGTATTGCAATACTGTATGGCTAGTAACATATCAGGTGTTATTGGTTCGGCAGTAGCTGCAGGAGTGTTAATTTCGTTTCTTGGATAGAATGTTTGTTTATGATTATTATAAAAAAGCCCCGAGTGTTTGTTCACCC
>SKHV01000186.1 GCA_007116765.1 Prolixibacteraceae bacterium
ATCGACTACTGGGTAGTCAGTTCCCTTATCAAATCCGGGTGTGCCCCAGAACTCATAAGATCCAATGCCATAGTTTTCATAGTGAAAAGTAATTGTAATTTCTACGTCCTTACCTATTTCGTTAATCCATATAGTTTCGTATTGTTCCATTTGTTTGATTTTTTAAGCAGCCCCGGGAGGCCGGGGCTGCAAGTTAATACTTAAAACGGGGCCTCGTTTTCTTCATTATCTGGAATAGGCTCATCCGCTGGTGCATCCGGTGCGGGTGCGGTGCTTTCGCTTTTCTTGGTAGGCAAAAAACTGAAAGTATCAACTTTGACCTTGGTTGAATACTTCTCAACCCCGTCCTTTTCGTACTTTTCATGCTTGGTTTTCCCTTCCAGATAGATACCGTCTCCTTTCATGAAATACTTATCAATTGTATCCGCTAATTGCCCAAAGGCTTCGCAGCTATGCCATGTTGTTTCATCTACTTTGGTGCCGTCCTTTTTCGTGTATCGTTCATTGGTGGCTACTGAAAACTTGGTGATGCTACCGAAATTGTAGCTTTTCTTTTCTATGTTACCGATACGGCCTAATATGATTTGTTTGTTCATAATTAAAAATTATTTCAATGTAACGGTTAAAATGCTTTGTGTTTGTTTCGGCACGGGTGCAAATGTCTCTCCCGTTTCGGGGTTCACACCTGAATCGATAACAGCTTGTCGGGCTTTGATCATGCCTTTCAGTTGCTCGGCCTGTGCGTTCAAATCATCCAGCACGGTATCAATACCGCTATAATCCTTAGTACTCCGGCTTGTTTTGGTGACCTTGAAATTAGTCATTTCAATGGTTTTTTCCGGGTACTTTTCAGCCTCATCATTAATTGCATCTTTTATATCTTTGTCAGACCTAAGCGCCTTAACAAGTTCTTCCATAGCTTTGAGCATCCCGGCGACTTCCAGAGCGTTGTAATGCCCTGAAAGTATTTCGGATTTGACTTTTTGCGAATAGTTTTTCAATTCGCTTTTCGTTGCTGGAAGCAACTTTATAGTTGATAGTGCATTTTCCATGTTATTTATCCTCCGTGTTTTCGTTAATAACTTCAATTGTTTGCGCTTCCGCTTCCGCTTCCGCTATTTCGGCTTTTTTGCTTTCTTTAGCGTTCAGAAAATCCACGTTTTTTTGGAGCTTCTTATGCTTGTTCCAGACACTTTTCAAACATTCAATATCTGAACATGCCTTTATTTCTTTCAGCGCACGGGTAAGTTCGTCACTGGTTTTGGTTCGTGATTCGATTTCTTGGTGGATTATATCCTCCGTTGCGATTTCTTCCGCTGTATAGGGCATACCACCAATTTCATCTGAAAAACAAAGTCTAAAACCCTGCGACATTGCTACTTTTTTGATCATGGTGATTGGTTTGCTTTTCCATATAGGGCTATTTTGATTGTACTCGACAAACCAAACATCATGAATAAACGGCTCTTTAAAATCGTGCCTGTGAATAGTTATTATCGCTCGCAGGTCTCCATTCTTAATTGAACCTTGCGTTGTAACATTCCACCCTGCAAGTTTCCCGGTGCGCTCTGCCCGCTTTAAATAGGTTTCAAATCCAACGATGATGCTGAACTGGTTGCCGTATTTCAGTCCGTATATTTCACGTTTAAACGGGTTCAACTGGTACGCCTTGCATATCTCCAAGAACTGGTCGGTTTCGGGTGCTGTAAGTTTCGTTGCAAGCCCCATGGCATGCAGGTATTTGGTAGCTTCTTTGTTCACGGTGGCGATTGCCGTTGTTTTTTCTTCTTTCATAATTTCACTTTTTTAGCGGCATCTGCCGCAGTTTTTAATTTTAATTTTAATTTCAAACAGCACGCTTTGCAAAAGTACTGCTTACTTGCCGTAAGCGGGTAATACTCGATCTTGGTATAATGCCCGCAGTTGTCACATTGGCCTATCATGGTGCGTTCTCCACTGAATACCCTTTTCCGGGCATTGATACACTGATTGCGTAATTGGATGCATCTACCAATGATGCAAAACGGCGGGTGACCTTGCGGGGCTTGCCCGACTTGTCTGTGTAGTGAATCTTATATTTCCTCATCTTGCTTAGTATATTTATACCGCCTCCAATAAGCCCGGCGATAATGGGCTTTTTCTTCTTGTTTGAAAGTTGCGATTTTGTTCAGCAACCAAAAACCGGAAATTAGACCTGAAAATGTAAGCCATTCCAGTGGTGTAAGGATTCCGGGGTTAAAAAATGCAGCGATAAAACTTGCTGCTGCGATGTATGGTAGTGCTTTCATATGTATAATAATTTTAGCCCGGCCAAATTAATGACCGGGCGGGTTAATATTAAAGTATTTCGTACGTTCCGAGGGTGCCCACATAGTAGGATGCCCAGTTTTCTGCCTCGAAGGCGGAGTTAAACGTTTCAGTAAAGACTGATTTACTTCCGTCTTTCCATGTGATTTTTATTTTAAAATATTTCATATCCTTTATTTTTTGGTGAATGAATAATAACTTAACACCACAAAACTAATACTTTTACGCATTAGTTTTACATTTTGTGTAAAACTTTATATTTTGTTAACAGTTTATTATTGTGCGAATTGTATCTTTGCATTATGGAAAAAATTAAAAAAGCAATAGACTTAACCGGGAAGCGTAGGTTTGCGAATCTAGCCGGTATAAGCCGCCCAACACTGGATGCATACCTTGCAGGGCATAAAACCAAAAAGGGCACAACTGAAAAAATAATAGCTGCCACTGAAAGGGTATTATCTTTTTCGAGGGCGGCGGTGAAATTAATAAAATAAATCACTGTCAGTCTGGGCGGTGAGTAACGGCATTATGAAAAACGAACAGAACTGTGGCCGACTTTATGCATTCCTATACAATAGTTGTATTCACGAAAGTAGTTGGGCAACTGTTAGTTTGCATTATTCCAAA
>SKHV01000027.1 GCA_007116765.1 Prolixibacteraceae bacterium
CATGGGCAACGACGTACCCGCCGAAGACATCATCAACAAGGCAATAGAAATCAAGGCCCCAATAATTGGCATATCGGCCATGATGTACTCTGCTGCACTAAACATTAAAAAAGTGCGCGACGAGCTTAACCGCCTTGACCTTCAGGATAAAATCAAAATGGCTGTAGGCGGTGCAATTTTCAAAATACGCCCCACTATGCTCGAAGAGGTAGGCGGCGATGGCACAACAGCCAGTGCAACACGTGCGCCCCAACTCTTTTTAGAACTGCTTCAATCCATAAAACACTAAATCATGATCCCCATTGAACGAGTAGTTTCAAGGCTGCAAGGCCAACCAAGCGACCGAATACCCTTTGTTCCGGTAACAACACTTTACGGAGCGGCATTGGCAAATATTCCGCTCGATAAATACTACTGCAATGCCGAGTTTTATGCCAAAGGTCAGCAAGCGGTTGTTGACAATATTGAGCCCGACATACTTTTTGGCCCTTTCACACTAGCCTTCGAGGCCGAAGCTTTTGGAGCCCAACTGGCACACTTCAGCAACAACGTACCAAATATAAAAACTCCGGCCATAAGCGACTACTCACAAATTAAACATTTGGAATTACCCAACATTGAAAAGCATGCAGGGTTAAACTTCATTATCGAATCCGTGAGGGAATTATCTTCACATTATAAAAATCAAATACCGGTTGCGGCCATACTCTCTTCGCCAACCGAGCTGCCGGCTCTCATTATGGGCATCGAAAACTGGATTGACACCCTCCTTTTTCACCCCGATGAAGCCCAGCACATGCTAAAAATTACCAGACAGTTTTTTATCCAACTGGCTGACAAATTTCACCGGGCAGGCGCAACTGCTATGGTAACCATGGCTAACTTTTGCAACCCTACTATTGTTACTCAACACATTGCTGCAAAACAACTTATCCCTGTATTGCAAAACACTTATAACGAAGCAAAGCTTCCTGTTTTTGTCCATCACGGCGGTGCCCGGCTATTACCTTTTCTGGAATTGTTCAACAATTTACCAAACGTAGCCGGCTTTGTAGTTGACCCACGCGACAGCCTGGCCGATACAAGAAACTTAATTGGCGAACAAGCTGCACTGATGGGAAAACTCAACTCGTCGATGCTGCCCAAAGTATCTGCAAGCATTGTAGAAAAATGGACAAATGAAATACTGGAAGAAAGCAACAACGACCCGCGTTTCTTTTTTGCTACCTCGAATGCCGATATACCCTTAAACACGCCATTGGAAAATCTTAAAGCAATTGTAAAAACGATAAGAAAATTCCAAAGCTAATGCAAAAAGGAAGAAAAGTGCACGGACTGGCCTGCTCAATATTTCAAAAGGAAATTGAGCTGCTCAAACAACAGGGCAAAATCAATATTCCTTTTGAATACATCGACTCAGAATTACACATGAAACCCCTTCAACTTAAAGAAGTACTAAAAAGTAAAATCAAACCCCAATGCGTGTTATGTTACGGAAAATGCGAACCTAACCTTGATAAAAACACCAAATACCATAATGTTATTAAAACCGAAGGCCTCAATTGCATTGAAATAATTTTAGGCAACAAACTGTACCGAAAACTTCGTGCCGAAGGTTCTTTTTTTCTTTTGCCCGAATGGACCCACAAATGGGAACGCATTTTCAAAGAACTACTGGGATTATCGGACATTGAACTGGCAAGGCAGTTTATGAATGAAATGCATACGAAAATGATTTATGTAAACACCGGCATTTTACCCATACCCCACAAAACATTAATTGAAATCGAAGCCTTTTTCAACATTCCGGTTAAAGTTATTGATATTAAGCTTGATGAATTGGAAAAAACCATTAATTTTAGCATCCAAAACCTAAACTATGAAAATTGACCCTGCTATACATTTCATGGTATTCGACATGCTTAAGGAAATACTCACCATGGCCGACAATCCTGCAAAAATGGGAGAGTATATTACCCGCCAGGCTCGTGAGTTGGTAGCCTGCAAAATGGTGGTTTTAATCGACCACGACCATGAATTGGAGCATCGATCAGAACATCATTCCATTATCAGTATATGTCCTGAACGGATGAAAAAGGATTTGAACGAGAAATTACTTCTCGATATTGCCGAGCTCAGTCATGAGCTCAAACAAACAACTATCATAGAACATAGTTCCAAGTATAAAATAAGCATTCTTCTACAAAATTTTGGTGGAGAACTATCGGCCATAGTACCCTTGCTTTACGGCAACACACCAGCCGGTGTAATATTAATGATTGGCATAATGGATCGGCACAACATCCAATCGACCATCGAATCGCTCGATGCCCTTGCCGGTGTGCTTGCACTTGAGCTGCGTAATGCTTCATTTTATGAAAAACTGGAAGAAAAAGTTTTACAACGCACCAACGAATTGCTCGAAAGCGAAATGCGTTTCGAAGAAATATTCAATTCAACATCGGAAGCAATTTTTATCGACGATGCCGAAACCGGCCAAATGATAGATTCAAACCAACGCGCCGTTGAAATGTATGGTTATTCTTCGAAAGAAGAACTCATTAATCAGCCAATAGGCGGAATAAGTGCGAATATTGAACCTTACACTAACGAAATTGCTCAAGAAAAAGTTAACATGGCAATAAAGGGGGAAGCACAAACATTTGAATGGCTTGCCCGCAAAAAAAACGGCGATTTGTTTTGGGTTGAATTATCGCTCAAAAGTAATGAAATAGGAGGAAAGAAAAGGGTTATTGCCGTAGTACGCGACATTAGCGAAAGGAAGAATTCGGAAGAAGAAATTAAATCGGTTAACCAGGAACTTCGTGCTGTAAATGAAGAACTGGCAACCCAAAACGAAGAGTTTCTCACATTGAACGAAGAGCTACAGGAGAGCATGCGGCAAATCAATTCAATTAATCAGGAGCTTGAAATAGCAAAAATAAAAGCAGAAGAAAGCGACATGCTTAAAACAAATTTCCTGGCCAATATGAGCCACGAAATACGTACCCCCATGAACTCCATTATGGGCTTTGCCAGCTTGCTGCCCGATGAAGATAACAGCAACCTGATGTCAAAATATGCACAGATAATTTTTAATAGCTCCGAACAGTTGGTGCATATAATCGACGATATTGTGCTTTATTCTAAGTTACAAACCAAACTTTTCAGATACAACCCGGGGACATTAAAAATAGAACAACTCCTGAAAGACATTTACCAGGCATTTAGCCTGCCCGATTTACAGCAAAACACAAAACTGATAATTGACCCGGCATGTGATAAACTCGAAATAATATCGGACTACGATAAGCTTCGTCAGCTTTTGACCAACCTTATATCCAACGCATTCAAATACACGCCCGAAGGCGAAATACACATTGGCTGTGAGCTTCTTAACAACGAAATAGTATTCCATGTAAAAGACACAGGACTGGGGATACCGCCCGATGAAAAAGAAAAAGTATTTGAACGTTTTTACCGGGGAAGCAATGTGAACAAAAACTCAATTAGCGGAACCGGTCTTGGCCTTTCCATTGCCAAAGAACTGATTGAATTGCTAAAAGGCCGTATTTGGATTGAAAGCGAACCCGGCAAAGGCACAAGCTTTTATTTTTGTGTACCGGTTGAACAATAATTATCAATTATATTTGAGAGTTGATGAATTTTATACTATTTACAATCACTGTTGTCCGGTAAATATCAGTTGTTTTGGATCTTTGGAAATTTCAAATTTTAACCGGACAGCAATGATTTTTTAACAAAGAGCATGCTGATTTACTATTTATAAATGATACGGAGGAGTATTCCCTTTGAAGATATTGACTCGCATGATGTGTTATCCTTCATAATGCAGAAAGGATATTTCAGGGAGTATGGATGGTGTGCACAAGTAATGAATCAAACTTGCTGCTTTTTCCTCTTTTTGAAACAATTCATCTTCATTTAAACCAATAACTTCACGAGGTTTATCTTTGATGCCAACATAGATTTCACCACCTGTATCGTTGGCAAAAGCAATAACTGGTTTTGATAAATCAGATTTTAAAGGGAGCGACTCTTTAAATCTGGGCGAACTCATAAAGTGACTGATAATATCTCTCGCAAATCCCATAAATAACGCAGATTTAAGATCTGCGAGATTAGCTTAATCAGCGAGAAAGGTTAAGGTGCAATTGTTTCATATTCGGTCGGTTTTAATTATAACCGCTATGGTTCAAAATCAATTGGTAAAGTAAGCTTGACCTTCACATTTTTTCCTCCCTGACTACCAGGAATCCAAGCTGGACTTGAATATAATACTCTTTCAATTTCATCAAGTAATCCCGGACAATTATCAATACCCCGAGCAATTTTAACATCATCAATTTTGCCATCAATGTCAACAATAAATTCTACAAAAACTTTTCCTTCACAGGATGGTGATGGAATTCTTATTCTATCACTTACATATTTACTAAGAGCACTTAGACTTTCTTGTGGAGTTAGGTTGGGTTTGAATTGTGGCATATCTTTTATAATTACATAGACTTCTTCTCCAAGGTGTGTTACAAGGGAATATTTTTTAGGTTTTTTAGGTTTGATTGGGCTTTTATAATTTTTTAGTACCCTGATTATTTCTGCATCTAAGTCGATATCAAAAGAATTTGGAACCTCTATGCAACTAATCAGGCCTAAAGTATCAATTATGAAGTTAATCTATACCTCAAAATATTCAGATTTCGTTCGTACTCGAGCAGGTAAAATAAAATTTTCAAGCAGATAATTATCTACAAGAGTTAATATGGGTTCTTTCTTAGCAGATTTCTTGCTTTTAATAGAGTTTGGTTCCAACTGACAGTCTTTGGTCCTATCATAGGACGATGCTAATGAATAATCAACAGAATCAATGACTATATTATCGCGATAATAATACCAAATTCCGGAAAGTTGCCCATCTGCATAATAACCCTTAGAATACAAAACGTCTGGTCTTTTATAATGAACTGACAATCCATGTTCAATGCGTGGTTCAAGTGATTTAAACTCAGAATAATTTATCATTTTACCACTTATTGTTTTGTCAATGAAGATGTAGAAATCATCATTCAAAATTGCCTCTCTGATTATTGTAGCATCTGATATATCAGTTTGGACGTAATCATTGTTCATGTACAATCTAATTGTATCCTGAGCATTTGAAATTATCCAATTTGTAAAAAGAAAAAGAAAAATGATAATGGTTTTCATATTAGTGTGTGTTTTGTAATGGTCTCATAACATGCGGCAATTACTGAGTATTCAATTTCAGCAATGGCATTCCAGACTTCGTAGGAGATGTTTACTTCGAAACCCGATATAGACAGATTCCTTATCCCTACATTTCGTGTAACTTATTAATCGGGTTACGTTGATGCTTAAATATTTTGGGATCATAATCAATAATATTGGGGATGAATGATTGTTTTCTATTTCATTGTTTGGTTGCCTAAAATAATTTAAAATATAAAAATATAATATTTTCAATAGAAAGCAAATCGTTAGAAGCAAATAATTCATTGCAATGAATTTTGGATGACATATCATCGATATTAAAAACTGATAAGGTCTTATTGCCATTATTTTTGAAATTAACACGAAAAAACCGTCACAAGCGAGCACACGATTGTTAAGGTTATTCCTTTTCGCTCAGTTCGAGCCAGCGTAGTTCTTTTTCGTCGAGAGTTGATTTCAGCAAGTCATATTTTTGTGAATGTTCCTGAAGGTCGACATGATCAAGATCGCCCGAACTCATTAGCTCTTCAAGTGCAGATACTTCTTTAGTCAAGCGGTCAATTTCGGAAATAAGTTGTTCCAATTCGCGCTTATCGTTAAATGTCAATTTGTTTGATTGCGGTTTAGGCTTTGGTGTAACAGTTTGTTTCTTTTCTTGTTGCTGTATGATTTTTTCAGTGCGCTCCTGCTCATCAATATAGTCGCGAAAAATTGAATAGTTTCCGGGAAAATTTTTAATGTAACCGCCCGGACTAAATGCAAAAATATGCTCTACAATTTTATCCATAAAGTAACGGTCGTGGCTCACAATTATCACACAGCCATTAAACCGCTGCAAATAATCTTCGAGCACAGTGAGTGTCATTATATCGAGGTCGTTAGTAGGTTCGTCGAGTATCAGAAAATTGGGGTTTTGCATTAAAACGGAACACAAATAAAGCCTTCGCTTCTCACCCCCGCTCAATTTTTCAACTTTGTTGTTTTGAGCTTCATAAGTAAAGAGAAAATGATTGAGCAATTGCGATGCACTCCATTGTTTTCCACCTCCCAGGTCGATGTATTCGGCAACTTCCTGAATTACTTCAAGCACTATCTCATCGGGTGAAAAATTAAGTCCGTCCTGACGGTAGTATCCAAATTTTACGGTTTCACCCACATCTACCTTGCCATTATCGGGCGTTAAACTTCCGGTAATGAGGTTCAGTAAAGTTGACTTACCGGTACCGTTATCGCCAACTATACCCACTTTTTCGAACCGTGAAAATTTATAGCTGAAATCATTCACTACCTTTAAATCGCCATAACTTTTACTAATGTTGTATATGTCGATTACCTTTTTCCCAAGCCTCGAAGCCTTGATATTCAGATTCAATTCTTGCTCACTCAGGTTTACCGATGCTTTTTCTTTCAATTCCTGAAATGATTCAACCCGATATTTCGATTTAGTGCCTCTAGCTTTAGGCATTCGGCGTATCCACTCCTGCTCAGTACGCATCAGGTTTCGGGCTTTTTCGGTTTCAGCCTTTAATTGCTCAATCCTTTCGGCGCGTTTTTCAACAAAGTAGGAGTAATTGCCTTTATAGCGAAAAAGCGTTTTCTGATCGATTTCAAGTATTTCGTTACACACACGATCGAGAAAATAGCGGTCGTGCGTAACCATAAACAGGGTACTGCTCATTTTTTGAAGGTACTCTTCGAGCCATTCAATCATATCGAGATCGAGGTGGTTGGTTGGCTCATCAAGAATAATGAAATCGGGTTCGTTAATTAGCACATTGGCCAGTGCAACCCGTTTTTTTTGTCCGCCCGACAACTGCCCTACTCTTTGCTGAAAATCGTTTATTTTTAATTTCGAGAGTATCTGCTTGATTTTTACCTCGAAATCCCAGGCATTAAGCCTGTCCATTTGTTCGCTTGCATGTTGCAGGTCAACTGAAGCATCGCCATTTATTGCAGCCTCGTAGTTACGCACGGCAGCAACCACACCGCTGGTCGAAGAATAGACCTCTTCCATTACCGTTAAATGTTCATTTAAGTCGGGTTCTTGAAGCAAATAGCTAATTGTGATATTATTAGTGAAAGTAACTTTGCCCGCATCGGGTAAATCCTTACCTGTAATGGTATTGAGTAGTGTAGTTTTACCGGCTCCGTTAGGAGCTATAAGAGCCACCTTTTGGCCTTGTGCAATAGTAAAGTTCAAATCATCGAAGAGTACCAATTCTCCCCAGTTTCGCGATAAACCTTCAACTTGTAAATATGGAATCATAAATTAAATTTGTACAAAAATAGAAAAGTTTGATGGATGTATTGTTTTAAATGCTGATGATGTTGATACCGATACTTCAATAATAACATGTTTTACAATTATACTGATGAAAAAATTCATTTCCTACTTCAAAGACTTCCACCGCGATTATTTTAGTGTTTCACTTTATTTTCTTATCGCGCTTTTCATAGGTGTTTTAATCGTTTTCAACTACACGTTCAATTTCGAAAAGTCGGTTATAAACAGCTACTATGGCAAGCCGGTTCGCATGTTTTATTTCTTTCTATACCATGCAGTTGCCTATTATGGAGTATTGCTTATTATATGGATTCACGATAAAAATAAAATAGAATTCACCCGGAAATTTTGGATTAAGAGCCTTATTGGTATGGCTATACTGGGTATTGATCGGGGTGTTTTTCCTTTTATTTCAGACCTCTTAATCAGCGATGTGCCGACAGCTACCTACCGTTTCTATTTTAAAGTACTCTTCAATTTCTACGGCTTTATAACCATTGTTTTAAGTCTGTTGCTGGTAAAACTAATTTTCGACAGAAAAACAGGAGAAGGGCTTTACGGCCTAAGCTTGAACAAAACCAACATCAATGCCTATTTTATTTTGCTTGCCATAATGGTTCCGGTGGTTTATATTGGAACTTATCTCCCCGGATTTTTAGAATACTACCCTACTTACAAGCGTTCGGGAGGATTCAGGTTTGCTTCGTTTTACAATTTCTCGGAATGGGTAAGCGTTGTAATTTTCGAGTTTTTCTACTTAATTGATTTCCTCAATACAGAATTACTTTTCAGGGGCTTTATGGTTATAGGCTTATCGAAACTATTGGGTAAAAATGTAGTATTACCAATGGCAGCCACCTATGCGGTATTGCACTTTGGCAAACCCTGGGGCGAAACCGTAAGTTCGGTATTTGGCGGTTACTTGCTGGGAATACTTGCCCTTTACAGTCGCAACATATGGGGCGGGGTATTTATACATGGAGGAATTGCCCTTCTTATGGAACTATTTGCATTTTTGCGACAACCGGGATAAAAAACAAACGACAAAAAAAATGGGCTGTCTAAAAAGCCATTAAACTTACACTAGCCACGAAGGCTCAAAAGCACTAATACTACATAAAAAGTTAATTATGAGCACTTAATGCTTAGTGTTGCCTTTGTGTTTTTGTATATTAGTGGCCTAAGAAATGACTTTTTAGACATTCTCTTCAATAAATGCAAAATGTGCGGTATTGTTTTTTCTTTCTTGTTCCTTTACATTCTTTCGGGACATTCGATGCCAAGTAAGGACATAGCATGAGCAATTACCAATGCGGTTGTTTGAGCCAATTGCAGTCTAAACTTCATTATATCATCATTTTCTTCTTTCAATATTGAAAACTCATGATAAAACTGGTTGAATTCTTTTACTAAATCGTAACAATAATTTGCAACAACTGCAGGGCTAAAATTATTTGCGGCATCGCTAACAACTTCAGGAAAAGTATTTATTTTCTTTATGAGTTCAAGCTCTTTGGCTTCGGGTTTTACATTGTTCACCTTATCACTCCACTCGATATTTGTTTCGCGGGCTTTACGCAAAATGCTTTGTATGCGGGCATAGGTGTATAAAACAAAAGGTCCGGTATTACCATTAAAGTCAATCGATTCTTCAGGATTGAAAAGCATGGTTTTTTTAGGATCAACCTTCAGTATAAAATACTTTAAAGCACCAAGCGCAATTTTCCTATAAATCTCATTTTTTTCTTGCTCACTATACTCATCAAGTTTACCAAGTTCTTCCGATGTTTTTTTCGAAACTTCAATCATTCCTTCTACTAAATCGTCGGCATCCACAACAGTTCCCTCTCTCGATTTCATTTTGCCATGGGGTAATTCTACCATTCCGTATGAAAAGTGAAACAAACCTTTACCCCATTCATAACCTAGCTTATCGAGCAAAACAGACAAAACCTGAAAATGGTAGTTTTGTTCGTTACCCACCACATATACCATTTTACTGATATCGTAATCGTTATATCGAAGTTTTGCGGTACCTATATCCTGAGTCATATACACCGATGTGCCGTCGGAACGGAGTAATATTTTTTGATCGAGCCCGTCGTTTTCAAGATTTGCCCATACTGAACCATCATCGTGTTTCTCAAATATCCCTTCTTCCACTCCCCGTAAAGCCTCATCGCGCCCAACGGTATACGTTTCCGACTCGTAATAAATCTTATCAAAGTCGACACCCAGTTTTTTATAGGTCACATCAAAACCACTGTAAACCCAGCTATTCATTTTTTGCCACAACTCTCTTACTTCGGTGTCGTTGTCTTCCCATTTCAGGAGCATTTCTCTTGCCCCTTTCATACTTGGCGCATTGGCTTCGGCTTCCTCTTTCGACATTCCTTTTTCCATTAAACCGGCTACTTCCTGTTTATAAAGTTTATCGAACTGAACATAGTATTCTCCTACCAGATGGTCGCCTTTCTTTCCCGAGTTTTCAGGAGTTTCGTTTTTTCCCGATTTCAACCATGCATACATCGACTTACAAATATGAATACCCCGGTCGTTTACAATATTGGTTTTTACTACCCGATTGCCATTGGCTTTGAGAATTTCAGAAACCGAATATCCCAGCAAGTTATTTCGAATATGTCCTAAATGAAGTGGTTTATTGGTATTGGGCGAAGAATATTCTACCATCACAAGTGGTGAATCGTCAGTTGACTTGGTAAAGCCAAAATTACTGTCAGTGAAATTGGCATACAAAACTTCTAACCAATAATTTGGTGAAACTACAATATTTAAAAAGCCTTTTACTACATTAAATCCAACAATTAGATCTATTTCGTTGACCAGGTAATCTCCTATTTCACTTGCAGTTTGCTCTGGACTTTTTTTCGAAAACCGCAGAAAAGGAAATACAACCACAGTCAAATCTCCGTCAAACTCTTTGCGTGTAAGTTGGGTTTGAATATTATCAGGATTTAATACTTCAGAATAAAGTGCTTTCAATGCAGCTGAAACTCCGTTTCTAATCTGTAAATCGATGTTCATTTTGATTCATTTTTTATGCGGTGCAAATATAATTAATTGAAACGAGTAGCTTACTCAATCCAAAAAAAACATATATTTGTACTGCACAAATAATTTTATGTATTTAAACTTTTCTATATCCGCGTAAAGCCGGGTTTCGGCTTTTAATTATTTCAAAGCAGTAAATCTACTCTATTTACAGCCCGGCAATCTATTGGTAAAATTCTTATAAATATTAATCAATTGCAGTATTTAATTTCAATTGCTGCTAAAATTATAATATCATGAAACAATGGTACGAGGCATTATTTACAAATTATGCCCACAAATACGAAGACGAATGTTTTACAAAAGGAACATTGAACGAAGTTGACTTTATTGAAAAA
>SKHV01000337.1 GCA_007116765.1 Prolixibacteraceae bacterium
AACTCCGGCTAACACGTGCTTGAGTGGAAACAGACTTTGAATCGGACTGCTGCACACCACGTGTGGCAGTACCCGTGCTGCGTGTATTAGGAGTTGAGGTGCGCCTTTCGGTTAGTTCGCGGCGATTTTCCATACCACTATTTCGGTTTTCAAACGATTGCTGAGGTTGACTTTTAGCCATATCGTTACGGTATACTTTTTCATGCAATACTACTGCTTTGGGTATTTTACGATGTGATACATAATGACATTTAACCATGGGACGGTAATGAGTATATACGTGATGATGATAAACATCCACAGCCCAGGGCGAGCGTCGGCTATAATACACCGGATAAGAACTCCAGTAGTATGGTGAAACCCAAGCGAAATGGCGAGGATGCCAGAAAAAATCGAAAATAAGCGGACGACGAACATAAACGGGTTCAATTATGTAGTTTCTACCGTATATGTAGTGGTTGCCTACAACCTGAATATACACTTTATTCTTGTTCTTCACTTCAACATCAATTGTGGCAACATCCTGATAAATATCGGGACCTAAAACAGCCTGAATGGTGATTGCATAAATATTTTTCTCTTTCACTTCAACTACCCTAAGATAATCAACATAACCATCTCGATTCAAATCGAGGTTTGATATTTGCAATTCAGGGTCGTTCAGTTTTCTCTCGAATTCTTCAAGATTTTTTGATTCTCCAAACAAATATGCTACAGATTCAAGATCCAAGTTGTCGCTTATATCGTAAGTAGAAGCACTTACAGTAACGGTTTGCTGCGCAGTAAGAACTGATGCGCTAAATACCATCATTAGTAGAAGTAAGATTTGTGTTTTCATGGTTTAATGTTTTATGCGCTTACATTACTAAAAATGTCGGGCCACTATACATTTTAAAAAATATAAGAACGGTTATACGTTAAATCATAACAAACAAATTTAATGCCGAACTTTTTCACAATTTTATTATGTCCTAAATATGAACCAGTTAGCATAATTTTACGTGCATAAAAAAGCCGTTAAAAATTAGCTTAATTAAAATACATTGAACTCAAAGTATTTCAGCTAGCTTTTAACAGCCTTTTGAATATGTAATATCTAGTACTTATAAAATAAGTAACGATATAGTTTTATTATTATGGTGCTATGGCTCCAATAAAACGGTTCTGATCGGTACTAAGCTCCATTATATTAGCAATATGAGTCGGAATATTTGCAGCAGCATTAAAGCCTGGGAAAGACTCGTCGACCAAAAACGATTTTTTATCGGTATTGAAGAAAAGATCCATATCTATATTTTCGTAATACTTACTATTACTTGAAAATTCAGATATTAAACCATTTAATTCTACCGGAGAATATAAATCAGCAGAACAATCTTCATTTGAGAATGGGCTCCACTCTATGAGAACAGGTTTTTCTTCATCCTCATTATAGTTTCTCACATACACATTGTTATTCATTGTTTTCAGATGAGGAACATGAAGTCTTTCACACATATCAGCAGGTTGTCTGGCAGTAATCATTACGGAGTTGGTACTTTCATCCATAAAAAATAGGTTATTCACCAACTCATGCCCGTAGCGTTCTTCTACACCTGGGCCGGTAGTTACATGCCATCCAAAAGTTCCTAGTTGGTCGCCACGATTATTTCTATCAAATCGTATACGGCTATTAATGAATGTATTGTTGTATATTTCCACATCACTTGCATTCAATACAAAAATACTTTGATCGCAATTTTCAAATACATTTCCTGCAACAGTTAATCCTTTCGAAATTTCAAAAAACAAACCACTGTGAGCAACATCTATCACATGATTGTTTACAAAAACACCGTTAAGGTTACCTACATCCCACCAAACACCATTTGAATTTGGATGATTAATAACAAGATTTTCGCGTACAATAGCTCTATGACTTTGATTAAATACTTTTACAGCTGAAGGGTAAAAACCTGTCCAATTTTCAATATTATTCTTTTCAATAATGTTTCTTTCAATCAAAACATCATTAGAAGCGACCACATAAATACCTTCAGTATTTGTATTATACACTTTGCAATTACGCATTATAAGGCTGTCGCTTAAAGCAAACATCGCAATTCTAAAATTATTAGAAAAAGTGCAGTTTTCAAAAACAGTACCCACTACATCTTTCCCATGCTGATCGATAGCTAGTCCTACACCTCCAATGTGTACCATAGTATCGGGGTACTGAGTGAAGGTTATACCACGGATTACCGGTCCACGCTTATCGGGTGATTTGCCGTGCACTGTCTCCAGTACTCTATATAATGATTTTCTGAAAGCAGTAATTTCGACAAAACGATCGGTAGGATTTACACCGATATATATTTTCTTTTCATCGTAATCGACAAAATATGTTCCTTCATCAACTTCTGTTTTATCACCAGCTGACTGAAGATACTGACCATCGATGAAAACTGCGTCGTTATTGAAACGATGCATTGGAGTACGTGCTTCGTTACGTTCACGATTCCACCAGTCTTCAGGACCTGCAGAAAATAAAAATTCCCAGTTGGTAACCCAAAGGTTTTCACCTGCTTCTTTCCACGAATCGGCCACAAGCGTACCATTCAACACAGGTTTTTCGTCAGCATAAGCCTGAATCGTAATTCCCTGATTGAACGTTAAGTTACCTGCCCGATAGGTACCACCTCTCATCACAATGGCATCACCGCTTACCACTCGTTTGAATGCTTCTTCAACTGTGGTTGGATTGTTTAGATTAAGGCCTTCTGCATCGGCTTCACCGCTTGGCGACACATAATAAATTTTACCTGAAACATCAGGAAGTTCGTATGTTTGTTCAATTGGTCCGTAAACAATATCGGTCGATTGTTCGCTTACAGTGTCACACGATACAAATACACTTAACAGGGTAAATAAAACCCCAAATGGAAT
>SKHV01000100.1 GCA_007116765.1 Prolixibacteraceae bacterium
AAACGACTGCCCTGTAATTTATGTAACCTGGTATGGTGCTAATGCATTTAGTAAGTGGATTGGTGGTCGCTTACCAACTGAAGCTGAATGGGAGTTTGCTGCTCGCGGTGGCTTAGAAAGTAATGGGTATAATTTTAGTGGTAGCAACAATCTCGATGATGTAGCGTGGAATACCTATAATAGTGGGGGCGCTTCAAATCCTGTAGGGGGTAAGAACCCTAATGAACTAGGGATTTATGATATGAGTGGGAATGTTTGGGAATGGTGTTCTGATTGGTATGGAGCATTTACTAGTGAGGAAAAAAATAATCCGCAAGGTCCCGAAACAGATTCAGGTTCAGGTAGGGTAAGAAAAGGAGGTAGCTGGGATGTTTTTTCTATGGGAATGTATGTCGCAGATCGTAGTAGTGCAAATCCGGTAAGTAACGGTAGTAATGTTGGTTTTAGAGTCGCACGAAGCTTGCCCTAAGGTATGTCATAGAATCAACTCAGATGATTTATTTAAATGTGTGGGGAAAAGTCGTCTATTCTTCATTTCGTAATACTTCCCGGGACAAACCCTGTGCTGTGGGCATAATAAACATGTCGTCGATGTTCACATGCTCGGGGCGTGTGACCATAAAAAGAATGGCTTCGGCAATGTCTTCAGCATAAAGCGGAGTCATGTTTTTATAAACCTGTTCTGCTTTTGATGAGTCGCCATGAAACCGCACGTACGAAAATTCGGTATCGACCATGCCGGGGCTAACTGAGCCCACTTTTATGCGATGTTTGAGAAAATCGAGACGCATGCTTTTTGTAAGCGCTTTAACCGCATGTTTTGTGGCACAGTAAACGGCTCCATTAGCATAGGCTTCTTTCCCCGCAATAGACGATACATTGATAATATGTCCACTTTTGCGCTCTATCATCCACCCCGATACAATTCGGGTAATATACAGCAAGCCTTTAATGTTTGTGTCAATCATCTGGTTCCAGTCGTCCGACTTGCCTTCACTAACAGGCTCAAAACCCGCAGCCAACCCGGCATTATTAATCAGCACCGATATGTTTTTCCATTCGTCGGGTAAGGTAGCCAGCATTTTAGCGGTTTCCGTTTCCGAACGAATATCAAAATTCAGCGAATACACATCCGATTCGGTATTTTTTTGAATTGCTTCTTCTAACGTGTTAAGATTTTCGGATCTTCGTCCGGTAATAATAACGTTGAAGTTATTATTGGCCAGTAATTTTGCCGTGGCTCTTCCTATGCCCGACGTGGCTCCTGTAATTAATGCTATAGATTTCATCTTACTTTGTGCTTATGAATGAAAAATAATATCAAATTTAGAGCAAATTTGAATACATTCATACATTAAAATACATTGCTTTAATTAAATTTGTTAAGAATATAATTTGTAACTATAAAGTATTGAGCAAATGAAACAAGAAAAAGAAGCAATAGAATTCAATATAGAGAGTATTCCTGTACCTGAAGATATTAATGAGGTAATCATGAGTTTGATGGTAAATCCTAATCTTTCACCCTTGAATTATTTCAATGATTTTACCGAAGGGAGTAGCGATTTAACTATGCAGAATGATGACAGCATTAGTGAATCTGGAATATTCAAACTAGATAATGGTGGTGGTTTTATTTCAATGACTACTCATGCCATGCACCATCACCTTGAGCTTGATCCACAAAAAGCAGCTGAGATTCTCGTTTCCAGAGCAACCCGAAAAATGATTTGTTACGGAGCACGTCCGGTTGCTGTTTCCGCAATGCTTTATCACATTAACTTCAGCGATGTAAATGGCAATTACATTGCAAGCGGTGTGAAAACAGGTATCGAAAATGCCGCAAAAGTATACGATCTGAAAATATCGGACAGAAAAATCAGGTTCGATTATTTCGGAGCACATGGAACTCAAACTCCTACCTTAATTGTAACCTTGATGGGAGTTATGCCCACCGATGCGAAACACAATTTGACTTTGCTTACACCGGGGCTTAAGAAAAAGGGGCACAATATCTTTCTTATGGGGCGTACATCCGACGATATCGCGACATCTGATTATCTCGAATTTTACCACGGTATTACCGATTCACCGCTACCACAGTTCGATTTGCAGTTTGAAGTGAAATTACTACAGGCCACAAAAGCATTAATCGAGAAGGGACTGCTTTCAAGTGCCGGGCCCGTAGCTAAAGGTGGATTGTTTTTCTCTTTGCTGAGATCGGGGTGGCTCAACGGCCTTGGGTTCGACATTACTACTGCTGCAGAAACCCGTATCGATTCGTTTCTTTTTGGTGAATCAATGGGTCGAATATTTGTAACGGTTGATGAAGATAAAGAAGATGATTTTGTAGACTTCTTGTATGAATCAAAAGTTCCATTCTTTACTCTTGGTCATGTAACAAAGGGCGAAATACGAATTGATGACGAATCGTACGGATACATCGATAAAATGTCTGAAAACATCTAAATAGAAAAAATTGGTACTTCCCTATAATAACGATAAAAGTAAGAAGAACGAAGTACGGGCAATGTTTGATAACATTGCCTTTCGTTATGATTTTCTAAACCATTTTCTGTCTTTTGGGATTGACGTTTATTGGCGCAAAAGATTAATTGCTCTTTTGATGAAGAGTAAACCTGAGAAAGTGCTCGACATGGCTACAGGTACAGGCGATTTAGCCATAATGGCTGCAAAAGCCGGAGTTTCCGAAGTTACCGGAATCGATTTGTCGCCCAATATGATTAAGGTAGGCGTTAAAAAAGTAGAACGAAAGCATTTAGTTTCGAATGTAAACCTTCAGGTAGGTGATGCCGAAGGCATTAATTTTGACCACAATTACTTCGATGCCTCTATGGTAGCCTTTGGGGTTCGCAATTTTGACGATTTGGAAAAAGGCTTACTTGAGATGAATAGGGTA
>SKHV01000203.1 GCA_007116765.1 Prolixibacteraceae bacterium
TGGTATTCCCAGCGATTAGTATCTTGCGATATCCAGTTTAAGTTGCCCAAAGTTGCAATTTGGTAGGGAGTTTCGATAGTGCCGTTGCCGGCAAGCGGGGCTTCTACTTCTCCTGTATGAAATGCTACTCCTTCGTCGTTGGGGTATTGCCAGCAAAGGTATGGGTAGCCATCGTTCCGGTTGTTGCCAATATTCCAGATATCATCATCGCCATTCATGCTTTCACCTTTAAAATCCCATTGTTTTTCCAAATATGTAAGCGGGTTTTTCATTTCATCGGTGGTTTTGCCGTTTGATGTTGATGAGCCTGAACTTGTGGTTTGACCCGATGTTGATATGTCCCAAAAACTGTCATAGATAGTTGAGTTTTGATTGATGCCCACCAAACCTCCAACTAAAGTGCCTCCGGCTACAGCACCAACGGAAAAACTATAGGACAGGGTTGACCCATCGTTGTTGTCACCAAGCAATCCTCCTATTTTTTCACCCGACCCTGTTACACTTCCCAAAGCATAACAATTACCAATGGTTGACTGGTAGTTTGAACCGACTAATCCTCCTACTCTTTCGACTCCGCTAACATTACCTGTAGCGAAGCAGTAGTTCATGTTTGATGACATAGCCAAGTTGCCGGTCAATCCTCCGACATAATTACCGGTTCCGGTTACATTACAGCTTGAAGAGCAGTTTGCCAATGAAGAACTTAAACCGGCAAAACCTGTTAGCCCACCGGCTCTACCCTCACTATTGACTGTTCCGGAAGAAATGCAGTTGTTTATTACCGATCCTAATTGCCACGCCACAAGTGCCCCCGCTGCATAAACACCAGTAATGTTTGCGTTGGTTACCGACAGATTGATAATGGATGCATTTTCGATCATCCCAAACAAACCGGCAGAAGTTGTTGAGTTCACAAACAAATTTTGCACTGCATAGCCCTCACCATTGTAATTGCCTTTAAAGGGTTTATTGTCATCGCTCGGTATACCCATCAGAATACCTATGGGTATCCAACCATTCCCGATATTGTATGGATCCACATTCAAATCAATGTCATTCATTTGTTTGAAAAAGGAACCTTCGTAAGTAGTGCCGTTGTTCACATTTGTTGCCAGTTCGGCTAAATGTTCAACTGTTGAAAGCTGATAGGCGGTTTCTTCTGTTAAGCCGTTACCCCCACCAAATTGAGCTTTTGTGACTGCTAATAAAAAAAGAAGTGATAAAAAAAGAAGTAATTTTTTCATGATTATCGATTTTTGGTGTAACTAAATGTATGGTTTAAAGACTACAATATACGGAATTATGACTTATGTTTTATCTTTAATCCAGTGTTTTTATAGGCTATGAGGCTTATCTATAGCAATATATGCCATGCTGTTGCCATATTCTCTGCAAATATCTATTTTTACCTTATGCAAAAAGTAATAACAACATCAAAAGTGCCCATAAAAATGTGGCTCGATGAATTTGAAGACGGTGCTATGCAGCAGGCAATGAACCTTGCAAACCTGCCTTTCATATTCAGGCACCTGGCCATAATGCCCGATGCACATCAGGGATATGGAATGCCTATTGGCGCCGTAATGGCCACTAAGGGGGTGCTTGTGCCTAATGCAGTGGGTGTTGATATTGGCTGTGGTATGTGTGCTATAAAAACCAGTCTGGAATCTATAGAGAAAAAACAGTTGCAACAAATAGCAAACAAGATAAAAGATACTATCCCTGTTGGTTTCAAGCATCGTAAAAAACCTCAAAATGAAAACCTTATGCCCATGGGTTATCACTTTGAAAATATGCTAGTGGTGCAGCGCGAATACAAATCGGCCCTGTACCAGCTGGGAACGTTGGGCGGTGGCAACCACTTTATTGAAATCCAAAAAGGCAACGATGGTTTTGTTTGGATAATGGTGCATTCCGGTTCGCGCAATATAGGTAAACAGGTAGCCACCCACTACCACAAACTGGCCGAAAAGCTTAACAGTAAATGGTTTTCGGTGATTGAAAAATCGAAACAGCTTGCATTTTTACCAGCCGATAAACCCGAGGCCATGTCGTATTTCGATGAAATGAATTATTGCATTGAGTTTGCTTATGCCAACCGTTTGTTAATGATTGAGCAAATAAAAGCTTGTTTTGACGGAGTGCTCAGTAAGACTGTTGAGTACGACGAGCCGATTAATATTGCACACAACTATGTACGCCTGGAAAATCATTTTGGAAGTAACGTTTTTGTGCACCGTAAAGGAGCCACATCGGCAATGGCAGGTGAAAAAGGGATTATACCCGGTTCGCAGGGCAGCAAATCGTACATTGTTGAAGGGCTGGGCAACCCCGAATCGTTCATGTCGTGTTCCCATGGTGCAGGCCGCAAACTGGGCCGCAATCAAGCCCAAAAACAATTGAACCTTGAACAGGAAATTAACTTTATGAACAAGCAGGGCATAATTCACCAAATGAACAGCACAAAGCATTTGGATGAGGCAGCATCGGCTTATAAAAACATTGACCTGGTAATGGCCCTGCAAAGCGATTTGGTAAAAATACAAGTAGAATTAAAACCACTTGCGGTTATTAAAGGATAATCTATCCAGGCTTAATTCCAGATTAATTATAATTCGTTTTGTTGCAAATAAATTGCCACAAAAACTATTTTTATTTTATTTTGTTCCTCTACACTAAAATGGAATTATATGACAAAATATAGGATTGTTTCAATTATTATTTCCCTGATTCTTTTCAATACTACATTTGCACAAAGGGTTAAAACCGATGCCAATATTGTGGGGCACGTGGTAACAAACGGTGAGCACATACCTTTTGCCACTATTTCGGTAAAAGGGACGACTATTGGCACTACTACCGATGTAACGGGCCACTTCATTATGCTCAA
>SKHV01000353.1 GCA_007116765.1 Prolixibacteraceae bacterium
TGAGTTATCGCAAAAAATTTGGGTTAAAAAAAAAAAAAAAGTACAGTTATTATTAGGTAAAAACTTTTTTTACGAGCACAAGAGCCCTAAAATGAGAACTACACACGGTATGATTTTTCATAAAGAAATGAAGGTTGACGATTTTTTACAACATGCACGAAAACTTGAGAAAAGCACCGAGGGTATCACTGCCTGATTTATATTGTAATAATATTTTCAGCGTTTAATTTTTGTTCCCCATTCCAACGGTATGCCGCTAAGTGCCCTGTACGGGTAATACAGGTATCTATACAGCACACATTTCCATTATATATTAGTGGTTTATTCTCGAGACAATAATGACCTACAAAAACAGGAGGAGCTTCAGTATCGTAGGGTGCTATTTCAGGAACGAGCTCTAAGGGGATGGTATATTTAGGCAACAAAAACCGGTTTCCAAAACCCGCGTCGTAAAAAGTTTTACCGCGCATTGGCTCCCACCACTTTATTCTGAAGCTGCGTTGTATTAAACCTCTATCGTCTTTTACCAGCAAATCTTTCGGCATAAACATTTCTTCGCCTTTTATTAAAGTATTAACTGACGTACTCAGTTCATCATTATTAAGGTACGTACGAATGAAGCTCTTTTTTAATCTCGACTCGCCATTCATAAACTGACTCACTGTTTGAATGCCCTTATCACTCCAGGCTCCATGCACCACTCTAATTTCGCCCAAATCGAGATATAAAGGTAATTGCCTGAACCATTTTATGGTTTCTTTCAGCTCTCCGGGTTCTTTATCGTATGCCTGTATCGTTTTCAGCAAAGGCAATTTATAGCGAAGTAGTTTTTTCCGGAGTGACTTGCCTGATTTATCAACCGTATGATACAAGATGGCATTCAGTTCGTGATTTCCCATCACGGCATAAGCAGCTCCTTTTTCAACCATAGCACGAACCAGACTTACGGTTTGTCTTATTTGAGGGCCACGATTTATGATATCGCCGGTAAAAACTACTTTCCGATTGGGGTTGTAGTAATGTCCTTCCTTACTTTGGTATCCCAGTTTTTTAAGCAGCTTGACCAACAAATCGTAATGGCCGTGAACATCGCCTATAATGTCGTACATGTTTTACATATTAGAAAGCACCAAAATAAAAAAAAGGGCTACAAGTTGCGCCCTTTTTTTATTTTTTTTTCGAAAAGAAATACCTATCCGCATTTCGACTGTCCGCAATCGGTACAAGTGAGACAGCCTTCCTGGTATATAACATTATTTGAGGAGCAGTTTTCACATTGAGCTCCCTCGGCTGCTGTACCATCGGGGATGTACCTTTTAAGTGTACGTGCAACACCTGCTTTCCATGTATTTATGGATTCATCGTTCAATTGCAGACTTGATACTAGGCTCACTACCTTATGAATTGGCATCCCATGTCTCAATGTTCCTGAAATTAGCTTTGCATAGTTCCACATTTCAGGATTGAATTTATGCGACAAGCCCTCCATTGTGGTTTTGTATCCCCGTTTATTCGTGTACTGAAAATCGTAACGGGTTTCGTCGTTTTCAAATTTCTTTTTGATAATTTTTCCTTTCGATACCGAACGGGGAATTAAAAGTCCTTCTTCGTCGTCGCCCAAACCGGTAAAAATTTCATAAGGCCGTCCGTCAATCAACCCAATAAATGCAATCCATTTTTCGCGATTATTTTGGAAACGTACCACATCGGCCTCAAGACTTTCGGGGCGTTTAGTGGGGAAATTTGCCAGATTATTCTCGTTGGGGTTGCTTTTCTTTTTGTCCGAAATTAGTACACCTGAGCGAGAACCATCGCGATAAACAGTTACTCCTTTGCATCCCGATTTCCATGCTTCCATGTAAAGCTGGCCAACAAGTTCTTCTGTTGCGTTTTCGGGCAGGTTAATGGTTACACTAATAGAGTGATCGACCCATTTTTGTATGCGCCCTTGCATACGTACTTTACTCAGCCAATCTACATCGGCCGATGATGCACCGTAATAAGGCGATTCTTTAATAATGGCTTCAAGTTCTTCTTCGCTGTATTTTTTATTGGATTCGTAGCCATTAATGTCCATCCATGTTTTGAATTTATGATGGAAAACTGCGTACTCTTCCCAGCTGTCACCCACTTCGTCTATAAAATCAACCGTCACATCCTTGTCGTTTGGATTCACTTTACGACGGCGACGATACACAGGCATAAATACCGGTTCAAGCCCCGACGAGGTTTGAGTCATAAGACTGGTAGTGCCGGTAGGTGCTATGGTCAATAAGGCAATGTTTCTTCGTCCGTATTTTTCCATATCAGCGTAAAGTGCCGGATCGGCTTCTTTTATGCGATTAATGAACGGATTTTTCTTTTCGCGCTTGGCATCGTAAATATTGAAAGCTCCACGCTCTTTTGCCATCAAAACTGACGAGCGATAAGCTTCGAGAGTGACTGTTTTGTGAATTTCCTCGGAAAAATCGATTGCTATTTCACTACCGTATTTGAGACCCAGTGCGGCCAGCATATCGCCTTCGGCGGTAATTCCTACACCGGTACGACGACCTTCTTGAGCTTTTGTGCGAATGTTACGCCACAAATTCAATTCAATAAGCTTAATTTCTTCGCATTCGGGATCCTTATCAATTTTATCAATAATCCCATCTATTTTTTCGAGTTCAAGATCGATAATGTCGTCCATGATACGTTGTCCTAATTGCACATGTTTTTTAAACAGATCGAAATCGAAACGTGCTTCAGGAGTAAACGGTTTATTCACGTATGAATAAAGGTTCAATGCCAGCAGTCTGCAACTGTCGTATGGGCAAAGAGGTATTTCACCACATGGGTTTGTAGATACGGTTTTGTACCCCAAATCGGCATAACAGTCGGGTACCGATTCGTTAATAATTGTATCCCAGAAAAGTATTCCCGGCTCGGCCGATTTCCAGGCATTGTGTACAATTTTATTCCAGATACGCCTTGCATCGCTTCCTTTTTTGAAGCTTGGATTTTTGCTGTAAGTGGGATAAGAATGTACATATTCGGTATTTGCCTCAACGGCCTGCATAAATTCATCGTCGATTTTTACTGAAACATTTGCACCTGTTACTTTTCCCTGCTCCATTTTAGCATCGATAAACTGTTCGGAATCGGGATGTTTAATCAATACCGAAAGCATTAACGCTCCACGCCGTCCATCCTGAGCCACTTCGCGGGTTGAATTTGAGTAGCGCTCCATAAATGGCACAAGGCCTGTTGAAGTTAAAGCCGAATTTTTTACCGGCGAACCTTTGGGTCTGATGTGTGAGAGGTCGTGCCCTACTCCACCACGCCGCTTCATGAGTTGCACCTGCTCCTGATCAATTTTCATTATTCCACCGTAAGAGTCAGAATTACCATCGTTACCAATCACAAAGCAATTCGACAACGAAGCTACCTGATAACTATTGCCTATACCGGTCATTGGTCCTCCCTGTGGGACAATGTACCTGAAGTCTTTCATCAACTCATACAAAGTTTCTTCGCTTAAGGGATTGGGGTATTGCTTCTCAACACGTGCAATTTCAGACGCTAACCTGCGATGCATATCATCGGGGGTCAGTTCAAAAATATTACCATGGGAATCTTTAAGCGCATATTTGTTTACCCATACCCTTGCGGCAAGGTCGTCTCCTTTGAAATATTTCAAAGATGCCTGAAAAGCTTCGTCTGAAGAATAAATTCTTTTCTTGGCTGCCATTACTTCAACATCGTTTAACTCCATAACTGATAAATAAAAAGGGGTTGTACTTATAATATTTTAAATTGATTTTTTCTGTCGAAATCCAGTTAACGAAATTAACACGCATTATGCAAAAAAGGTTAACTTTTATAAGTGAAGTTATTAAGAAGTTATCAACTTTATAGGACAACACCTCTAAAATACAAGATATTACAAATAGAGCAAGTAAGAAAAGTTGACCAAAAACTTAAACATTTTTGAAAAACACTGTATTTATATAGCTAAAAAAAAGATGAAAATCAATAGTAAATTGATATTTGCGAGACATAGTTATGAACATTTAATTATTCGCAAATACTTTGTCGAAAATTTTGTGTGTAGCACCTACATTTAAGGCCACATAATCGGAAGTAAGAGTTGATATCTTTTCGCTTGTTACAGAATTTCGTAGCAGGTGATTCAGTACGGTATTGAATTCTTCTACATTATTGACCGGGAAAGCACAGTTTCTTTCCACCAAATCGACTGCTTCTTTAAAGCGTTCATAGTTGGGTCCAAATATTATGGGCATCCCAAAAGTAGCCGGTTCAAGTATGTTATGAATACCTACACCAAAGCCTCCGCCAATAATGGCAATTTTACCGTATTGATAAATTGAGGAAAGTTTTCCGTAACAATCAATCACCAATACTTGCTTGTGCTGAATACTTTTCCCGTTTATGCTACTAAAAGCCACCGCTTTTTCGCCATATTGAGCTAATATGCGTTGAATATTACTTTCTTCAATTTCGTGAGGCGCAATAACCGCTTTCACATCGGGATTTAAGCGCAAGTACTGAAACAACAAAGCTTCCTCTGAACGCCACGAACTGCCCGCTACTATTACTTTGTTGCCATTCACAAAGTTTTCAACTTCAACTAAAGGCCGGGCATTGGCAATAATGCTTGCCACTCGATCGAAACGGGTATCGCCCGATATGGTATAATTGTTAATGCTAAGCGATTTAAGCAGCCTGGCTGAATCTTCGTTTTGTACAAAAAAATGATTGGGTAGCTTTAGCATTTTTCGATACCATGCACCATACCACTTAAAAAACAACTGATTTTCGCGAAAAATTGCCGATACAAAATAAGTGGGTATATTTTTCTTAGTCAATATTCGCAAAAAGTTATACCAATATTCATATTTAATAAAAAACACAACCTTAGGACTAGTTAGCTCAATGAATTTTTTTGCATTAAAATAGGTATCGAGAGGCAGATAAAACACATAATCGGCCTGCTTATAATTCTTCATTACCTCGTAACCCGAAGGAGAATAAAAAGTAAGCATGATTTTTTTCTGCGGATAACGGGTTTTGATTGCTTCGATTAAAGGCCTGCCTTGCTCAAATTCACCTAATGATGCACAATGCACCCAAACCAAATCATCCGATTTGGATACTTTGTCCCGTATTGCTTCGAATTGTTTTTTCCTGCCGTTAAGCCATAGTTGTGCTTTCGGGTTTTTGAGTGCAGCTATTCTTATTAGTAAATAATAGATGTACAGTGCTATATCGTATAACAATCTCATAATTTCTATTTGTCGGGCTGGTAGCCTTCGTCGTTTAACAAATCATTCTTTTTAGAAGCCTCAACGGCCAGTTGATCGCAACGTTCATTTTCAGGTATAGCTGCATGACCTTTAACCCAAACAAAGTTCACATTGTGCTTTTTATACACTTCGAGGAAACGCATCCATAGGTCGGGATTTTTTTTCCCTTTAAACCGTTTCTTGACCCAGGAAAACACCCATCCTTTGGCCACTGCGTCGGCCACATATTTTGAGTCGGTATATACCGTTACTTCGCAGGGTGAAGTTTTAAGTGCTTCAAGAGCCACAATAACCGCCAATAATTCCATTCGGTTATTAGTAGTATGCTTGTATCCCTGCGACAACTCCTTTCGGTGTTGCCCCGATATTAGCACGGCACCATATCCACCCGGCCCCGGATTTCCGCTTGCAGCGCCATCGGTATATATAGTAATTTGATGTGGCATTAGTCTAAA
Source organism: Prolixibacteraceae bacterium (assembly GCA_007116765.1). Classification (GTDB taxonomy): domain Bacteria; phylum Bacteroidota; class Bacteroidia; order Bacteroidales; family Prolixibacteraceae; genus Roseimarinus. The sequence continues at coordinate 5,762 of SKHV01000353.1, forward strand.
AAAATAAATTTGCCTGCAAAAATAGCAGGCAAATTTATAAAAAAGCGGGTTTATTTAGGTTTCTTTACAAGAATGATTTCAGATTTACCACAAAAAATGCAAAACAAACCTGAAATTATTCAATTATTGTCATTTCATCGACTAAATGTGTAGCTCCGGCAAAAACATCGATTACCCATAACACATAACGAATATCAACATTGATGCAACGTTGAAGCTCGTGCTCAAAAACAATGTCGCCACTCATTGCTTCCCAGTTTCCGTCGAAGGCAATACCAATTAAATGACCGTCGGCATTGATTACCGGACTACCTGAGTTCCCTCCAGTAATGTCGTTATTAGTAAGGAAGCAGGTTACCAAATCGCCATTGGGATTTGCATAGCGTCCAAATTCTTTGTCGAAATACAATTCTTTCAACTCGGGCCACACATGAAACTCTCGGTCGTCTGGAATTTCTTTTTCGATATAACCGCTTAAAGTTGTGTAATAGTCGTAATACACCGCATCGCGAGGTTCGTAACCGCCAACTTTCCCGTAGGTAAGGCGCATGGTTGAATTGGCATCGGGGTAGAACGAGCTGTCGGGGTACATTTCAAGCAATCCACTCATCAAGAGCCTGTAGCCTTCGTCAAGTTTCAGTTTATCGGGTTCATAATCGCTGCGTGCGGCACGGCTTACTTTCGAAATATCTGAAGAAGCAATAAAAACCGGATCTCTTTCGAGTTTTCGCAGTTTAGGATTATCTAAGAAAGCAAAAACCTCGTCTTTACTATTAAAAAAACTGCGACGGAAAAGACGTGCTGCCCAATCCTCGTAATTGCCTTTGTGTTTACGTTTTATGCTTGAAACAAATGCCGGATGATATTTTTCATCGATATCGTTGACATAAATTTCAGTCAAGGCAGCAGTAATTTTCTGATCGGTTTCTGAATCATAATCTTTGAAGTAATCATCAAGGCGCTCTTTTAACTGCTGTGCTTGATTTTCAATTTCATCGTCGTTGGCACCATTGCGCAACAACGAAGCAAGTGTTTCGAAGCGCTGAGCCATCATGAAAATCTCAGGACCCCTGAGAAATGCTTCAGAAATGTAATAAATTGCTTTATCGTCTTCGACATTCGCATAAGCCTCATCAATCATTGATAATACATTTCCGTATTTTTCTTTTCTGCTATTTTCGGCCTTGACCCATTGAGTAAATTCACTTTCAATATTCTTCTTCTTTTCAACCAAATTCAGGTTTTCGATGCCCCGGTTTTGGCCAATGCTGTACTTGTGATAATTTGAACTACGCGCATGCTTAGATGCATATTTTATGGTAGCCAAATCGCTTGTGGCCATGTAATCGCGAATGATTTCGAGTTTTGGTTCACGAACACGAACGCGGGTTGAATTCACTATGTCGCGTGAGAATTCAATTCCCCCTGAGGTAAGATAACGATTGGTTGAGCCGGGATAACCCATTATCATCGCAAAATCACCATCTTCAAAACCGTTAAGCGAGATAGGCAAAAAATGCCGTGGCTTAAGTGGAATATTTTCTTCGGAATAGTCGGCCGGAGAGCCATCGGGGGCGCTATAAACCCTGAACATTGCAAAGTCGCCGGTGTGGCGTGGCCACATCCAATTGTCGGTATCGCCACCAAATTTACCAATAAAATGAGGAGGTGCACCTACTAACCTGATGTCTTTGAAAATTTCGTAAGTAAAAAGAAGATATTGATTATTGTTAAAAATTGGCTTTACCTGTGCCTCGTAGTGATTTCCCTCTTTTGTTTGTTCAACAATTGCATTGATTGCAGTCCGAATTGAATCGTTACGCTCGGTTTCCGAAAAATCGTCGGACACATTAGCCAAAACCTGCGTTGTTACGTCTTCTACGTTCACCAAAAACCACACTGACATACCGGGATTGTAGATTTCATCTTCTTTATTTTGTGCCCAGAATCCGTCACGCAGAATGTTCATTTCCTCGCTTGAATGTTGCTGAATTTGTCCGTACCCGCAATGGTGGTTTGTGAGAAAAAGCCCCTCATTGGAAACCATTTCGCCGGTACATGAGCCTCCGTTTAAAGCAATAATTGCATCTTTCAGACTAGAATTATTGATATCGTAAATATCGTCGGCCGATAACTTTGCACCCATTTGGTGCATTTTTTCCATGTTTATTTTATTCAATAACGAAGGCAACCACATACCCTCGTCGGCATGTAATGAAAGGGTAGCAAACAACACTCCCAGCATTAAAAATGTTCTTCTAAAAATCATATACATCTGTTTTATTTTGAATTTTGTAATTGTTCCCAGTATTCGAGTGCACGACGGGTATGAGGAATTACTATAGTTCCCCCTACTAAATTAGCTACACCAAATATTTCGAATAACTCATCGGTAGTTACTCCTTGCTCATCACATTTTTCGAGGTGGTATTTGATACAATCGTCGCAGCGTAAAACCATCGATGTGGACAGCCCCAACATTTCTTTCACCTTGGTTGAAAGCGCTCCTTCCTGGTACGTGAGCGTGTCGAGGCTATAAATGCGCTTCATTATCTTATTGTTGTCGGCACCTAAAATTTTCTCGTTCATTTTTGAACGGTAAGCGTTGAATTCTTCTACTAGATTAGTCATAGTTATTAAGTCATGGGTCATTAAGTCATTAAGTCATTCAGCCATTCAGCCATTCAGTCATTGGTCATTGGTCATTGGTCATTGGTTTAAAGCATTACTACTGACTACTGACTACTGACTTCCCAATCAGGGTTGTTTGTGTACATTTTTCTATTTTCACACTCACAATATCGCCTTTTTTAAATATTTCGCGCGGAAAAACCACTACTTTATTTTGCGATGTACGGCCAAAAAGTTCATTTTCTGATTTTTTTGAAGTGCCTTCAGCCAACACTTCAAAGGTTTTACCAATGTCTCTTTGATTGCTTTCGAGCGATAAGCGATTTTGCAATTCAATAATACGATTGAGTCTGTCGGTTTTTACTTCTTCGCTTACATCGTCGGGCAGGTGTTTAGCGGCATAAGTACCGGGGCGTTCGGAGTACTTAAACATGAAAGCACTGTCGAACTTCGCCCATTCCATAAGCGAAAGAGTTTCCTGAAAATCGGCTTCGGTTTCGCCACTAAAGCCACAAAACACATCGGTACTAAGGCCGCAATCGGGGATAATCTCCCTTATCGCCTCGATACGGCGCATGTACCATTCGCGGTCGTATTTGCGATTCATTCGTTTCAGTACATCAGAGCTTCCGCTTTGTACCGGCAAATGTATGTGATGACAAATATTTTCTGTTTCGGCTATGGTTTTAAGCAAGCGCTCCGATAAATCTTTGGGGTGCGAAGTGGTAAAACGCACCCTCATTTGAGGCTGGCTTTCGGCAACCGCTTTAAGCAGGTTGGGGAAACGGAAAGGCTTGGTTTCGCCTTCGGGCTGCCATTTGAATGAGTTTACGTTTTGTCCCAGCAGGGTCACATCTTTGTAGCCCTTTTGAGCCAGATCGGCCACTTCGTTCAAAATATCCTTGGGGTCGCGGCTGCGCTCACGGCCACGGGTATAGGGCACAATGCAATAAGTGCAAAAGTTATTGCAACCGCGCGTAATCGACACGAAACCCGAAATAGATCCCTCGGTAAGGCGCTTGGGCACCAGGCTGTCGTATGTTTCGTTGGTAGTAAGCTCCACGTTTATGGCATCTTCGCCTTCGTTTGCTTTGTCGATTAGGTAGGGCAAATCGCGGTAAGCATCGGGGCCTGCAACCAGATCAACTACTTTTTTCTCAAGCAAATCACCCGCCAGGCGTTCGGCCATGCAGCCTATCATGCCAATAATCAAATCTTTTTTCTTCTTTTTGTATGAATTGAAAAGATTCAGACGCCCCCATATACGCTGTTCGGCATTGTCGCGTACCGAGCAGGTATTGATAAAGATGGCATCGGCTTCATTTTGATTGTCGGTAATTTCGTAGCCTTTTTCTCCCATTACTGCTGCCACCACCTCACTATCGGCCACGTTCATTTGACAACCATATGTCTCAATATATAATTTTTTGTTCACTATATGTTCATTTTGAATAAGCTTGCAAATTTATATGCATTTTTTTAAATGTAAGCATAAGGAAAGTCATTTCTTTAAACTGCATCTCTCAACTCACATTTTACCGTTCCTACCTTGAAGTTTAGTTCCATCAATACAGGTAGTTTTTTTTCGTCGGCAGTAAACCAAATGTTTATTGGATTTCCAGGGTAGAATAATTTTCCGGTTTTAATAATTGGCTCAATACGAATGCATTCGAAAATGCCACTTTTGGTTTTAATCATTTCCACTCCCATGTAGCGCATTTCGAGCATGTACCATTTGTCGGTATCCCAAAAGGGAATGGCAAATATTTCATTCACTTCAAGCTCATCAAGTTTACCTGAAAAACGAAGATTGTAAAGAAGCGAAACAATATCCACAATACCACTTTCGATCTGATGCAAACCCGAACGTTGGCTGTAAGCCGATTTACCGGCTTGGTCAAATTCAACTAAATTCTCGAAGCGGTAACGTTGCTCACTTAAATTTTTTGTGGCCGTTTCAGGCAGAAAGGTCTCGCGGTCGAAAATACTGCCGTAATAATTATTCACACCAAAAAGAGCATTCGTTAATCCGGTTGTATAACCGTGCAGTTCGCCATATATTTTTGACTGATTGTTGATGACCGTGTCGCGGGTAACAAATGTAGCCTCTCCTCCTTTTATGAAACCAAAACGTAAATTGAAATGAAGCGTTTCGTGTTTGAAATCAGCCTGTACAACTGTGCCACAAAGCATTAACATTAGCACTATAATTGAATTTCGCATAAATAGAGTGTTGAATATAGTATGATGGATTGCAAACATCCTGCCAAGTTTATAGCCGTGTAACGGCGGTATTATAGTAGCCACACGGCATAAGCAAAACCCAAAGCCGCATCGCGGCGACATTATTGTTTGAAAAATATCCCCTATTGATTAATCGTCTGCATCCAGGCCATAGAA
>SKHV01000156.1 GCA_007116765.1 Prolixibacteraceae bacterium
AAACAAGCCTCCTTGTTCTTATAAACAAATTATTGCTTAAATGCCTAATTCAATGAGTTTATTTAAAATGCCTAAGGATTCGATCCTTATCTTCAATCTCCTTATAGGATTTATGAAATAACTCTACAAAAACAATTCTTTTATCCTTTTCAAAATGGGCATATATCAATCTGAAGCCAGAGTTAACGCCTTTGCCTTTAAATGATTTACTTGCGATTTTTTTTACTTTTATTACGCATGTTCCTATTCCAAGGTTATCAATTCTAAAACTGAAAGGAGGTCTCTCGTTCGGGTTTACAAGTAGGACTTTTTTGACTACTTCCATATCTTCTGTCAATGTCCTATACTTTTTGGTAAGCTTTTTCAAATCTTTTAGGTATTCCTCTAACTCTAAAATGTTCATATTGTACTATCATAATATGTTCGAACAGAGTATGGTGCTTCTCTATAAAAGGCCAGTTCATAATCGATAACTTCTCCATCTTTCGATGCCATCCAGGGCATGTCTTTATGAGAATAATCACTTATGGCTGAAGCTGACCAATCTGAAAATTGCTCTATTACCTTATCAATAGTATCTTTTTCACCTGCATTGAAACTTGATAAATTTGGTTTCACCAAAGGAATATACCTGGTTTGAGGATACCCGTGATATTCTGTTTTAAACCTTTCAATCAATTTGTTTTCAATCATTTGATTAATAATAGACTCGATTTTTTGTGGAACCGGTCCAAATGGCAGTTTTCTATATTCAGCACCTGTTAAGTGCTCCTCATAAATTTCATAATAATTAAAATCAGAGAAATACAAAAGTTTATATAGAAGTGTTTCTCCAATGTTGGGTTTTCCGGCACATTTCTCTAATATATATAAAAGCACATTTTTAAATTTATCAACCTTTAATTCGGGGATTGATATTCTTAATCCTTGGTCGATTATGTTTTCTTTCTGAGATAAATCAAGGTTTTCCGGCTTGTAATTTTGCGATAACAGTTTATCAATAGAAATAGAGAGGATATTTGCAATCTTCTGAAGTTCAATTACAGCTATATTTCTTTTGCCTAATTCAATTTGCGTTAAAGATGGTCTTGATATTTCTATGAGCTTAGCAAGTTCATCTTGTGAATATCCTTTAATCTTTCTAAGTTCAGATATTCTTCCTCCCAACTCTTTTTGAAATATTGTTTGCATGATTCATAGTATTGTTTTCGGTGCTAAATTACAAAATGTTTAAAAACAAAACAATACAATGTTTTAATATCTTACAAATAATGAATTGCTGCCTTACCTTCCAATTTCCAGTCTTATCCCCTCGCTGTGCGTGGTAAACTCGGGGGCGTACATGCTTTGCAGGGTGGTAATGCCGTTTGAAAACTGCCCGGCATGCGAAGCCCGCAACGAGTATTCAAACACGTGTGCCCCTTTGGGCAAATAGCTTATAAAGAAATTCATGGCCGCGTCTTTGGTTTCACGGTAATAGCCCAAGCCTCCCTGCCATGTGTAGCCCGATATAGTGGCTGCAGGCTCAAAGCCCGATGCCCGCATATCTTTCAGATGCACGTATTCCATGTTGCGTGCGGCTTCAATTTCAAGGCGTACCACTACTTCGTCGCCCACTCGGATTGGGGTATCGGGTGTTATGCTTTTCAATACCACACCGCTGCCCGATTTTTCTTTCAGGTACAATTGTTTCTTTATTTCAATGTCGTTGGCTGCCGGGGTAATTTTATCCAGTTGTTCGAAATACTGCCAGTAAGCTGCTCCCCAGGCTATTCCTGTGTTTGGGTTTTCTACCTCGATTTTTGCCATTTCGGGTTTGATTTCGTGTGCTGCAAAAGCGGTTTTTACATAGCCGGTACCGGCTTCGGGGCTTATCTCGCGTAATTGGTCAAGTGCTTTGCCGGCAAGTTTCACGGTAATTGGCCTGCTTTCGCCTAGCAGGTTGTAACCCTTGCTTAGCAATGCATAGCTGGCAGCCAGAGTGGCTTTGGTGGTTTTCCAGTGGGTTGTCTGCTTGTTGCGCAGCAGCCATATTTTCATTTCTTCAACATCGGTGCTGTTGCCGTTTATTTCGCTAAAAGCATTTATGAGCAGGGCCTGTGTTTCGATGGGCGACTGGTGCCAAAAGTAGCCGCGTTTGTTATTTGCCCAGTACATGCCTTCGCTTTCGGAACGAATGGCCCGGTCGGCCAGTGATTTTACGATGCGCCCTGCCATTTGCTCGTCACCAAAACGGTGAAAAGTGAGTGCCATTAGCCCATGTGCATATTCGTTGTATTTGAGCCAGTGTTTTTTAGCTTGTTGCAGCATATAGTCGAAGGACGTTTGTGTGCCGTCCGAAAGTTTCTCATCGGGATAAAAACTGCGGGTGTACAGGTAATGGAGTTGAAGCACCGAAGGTTGGAATTGCTCCATTGTTTTTGAATCCTTTTCGTTTTGCTCCTTCAGCTTGTTGTAATCTTCCACAATGCGGGCATCGAGGTAGGCCATGGCTTTTGTCCTTATGGCTTTCCAATCGCTTTGCCAGTGCGGGGCAACAATGCCCATTTCTTGCATTTCGCCCATCCCTTTTGCTATGTGCTGGGTAATGTAGCGGTTGTCAGGCATGCCGGCAAACCAAGGGAACCCGCCGTTGCTCAACTGCATTTCTTTTAGTTTTTTTAGTGCGGCATCCAACTCGTTGCCCATCCGGTTGAGGTCGAAAAGCAGTCCGATGCGTTGTTTGGCTTCCGATTCGCTTTTGGCATTGAGCAGCCAGGGCGATTCCTCGAGCAGCACACTTTTGAGTTCGCTGTTTTTTTCGAGGTTCGAGAGAAAAGCCCCGGTATCGATGTTTTTCCATGCATCGAACACGGCCTTTATACGTGGCGA
>SKHV01000161.1 GCA_007116765.1 Prolixibacteraceae bacterium
CTGGGAATATTAAAATCAGAAGGATAAAGGATTGTTAAATTATCTCCTTCTACTACTATAGCGGGTTCCCTGAACAAAGGGGTGTTGTATTTTGTTTTTGTAAACTGGTTTATAATATTGGTATCTATAATCCTGCAATTAATTGAATTGCCAATATCACCATCTGTAAGCCTTGACCTTAGATAAAAAGCATACCTTTTACCATCGGGAAATTTATTACTATCAGAAAGGTCTATGGTCAATCCATTGAATATTTCCAGGGAAAACTTTAATTCAGGGTGAGCAAAACTGGCCTGTTTAACTAAAGTCCTTATGTTCTCAATAGAGCTTTGTATAACTACTGAGGAAAACTGCTCATTTCTTTTGTTATCCTTTATAATTAAATGCTGTTGTTTTACGTACTCTTCCTGGGCCCTGTTTATATAATACTCCACATCATCAGACTCAATCTCAGGCTCACTTACAAATTGCCTAAGCTTGATCATAAAATTTCTCTGCATTTCCCGGATATTCATTATTGTTGTCCTTTCTGCCTAAATTGTAAATCTTCCAGTAATTGGTTAACTGTATGGTCTACTATTTGTTTGTGGGTATGGGGGGGGAGAAAATCAGCGTCTTTATTATACAAAAAGTCTACTTGAGTGGGGGTTTTTATGTATATTAAATCCAGCTTAGTTTCGTTTAATGATGTAAAATCAGTTTCATCGTCTCCCAGGATAGTTAAATAGTCTCCTGAAATAATAACAGGAAGTTTCCTAAAAAGAGGGTTATTGGTCTTCGATTTAAGATAATGGGAAATGCCTGTAGGTTGTATAGGGATGTTTACTTTTTTCACCCCTTTGATGTTTGTTTGGCTGAACAGGTAATACTCATAATCCAATCCCTCAAGAGAAAACCGCACACTATTGGGGAAAATATCAACTTTTGTAGGGTTTTCTAGCTCTATATTTACAATAAGATGCCGCAAATTCTCATTAACAAACTGCCCTTGAAGTGAAGTATTGCTATCTTTAAGGCCACTGTACTGTTCTTTTATAAAAGCAGTTATGCTGTTATTAAGATAGTAATCAATTTCTTGGGGCAGAAGATCATCATTATCAAATGAGTCAATCTTCTGTACCCCAAGCCTTACCCCAGTGTGCATTTGCTTTATGTTCATCGTGTGAACTCTTTTAATTTCTCTTTTAGTATTAAAAGTATCTCTGAGTTTTTACGGTCTTTTAAGTAAGTAATAGCATCATCTTCCGAATTACCAAGCTTTTCTTCAATGTAAAATAACCCATTACCTATTTTTCTAAGAATATTCTTGCTCACCAGATCAGAAATAAAGGATCTCATTTCCAAATCTTTATCTGTAGCTTTTACTACAAACTTTTCTGCGTCCACATTAATGAGCTGCTCAAGATGGTTTTCAATGTCAATCTCTGTCATAGACTCTACATTTACATCATCAAGGACTTTTATAAGCATTTTCATCTTGTCCAACTTGCCATCCAGTTTACTGAATTCCTGGTAAGCTGTTTTCTTCATCCTTACCTTGGCATTTTGGAAACGGTTTTCAATTTCATCATCATGGATGTAAAATTGTTTATGGGAAGCGGTGCCATCAAGTTCTGCTTTATCTTTTGCTACAAACTTATGCCGCAAGGCCCATTTATATATCAAATACTCCTTAATATCATAGGGTTCCCCCTCTTTGGTAACCCCTACTTGCAACGTTACCCCTTCTACAGGTACTTTTACCCGCAAATCTATCCAAAAATTACGGATAGCATTTGGGAAATCCCTGTCTTCTTTATCTATACCTAAATGTTTACTGAGCAAATCTTTTTCTTCATCTCCAAGTACTCCCCTTAAAGGTCCCTGGCCATCAAATATACTGCCAAGGATCTTTATGGAACTTGAGATTACTGGAACAGGTAAATGGGATTTTGACTCCCTCCTGCGTATTTGTATCTCTTTTCTCATATTAATAGTTATTAATTATTTATGTATATATACTTATTGTATATTACGATACGGAAATAAACAATAGAAGAGAGGGCAATGTGCCCTCCCTCCTTTATTGTCTATTTTGATACCGTTTAGGCGACACACTGCAAATCAATAGAAGTGTCAAACCTTTTAAGTACTATACCTGCCACTTTAAGGAAATGGACAGAGCATCCGTCAATATCCGTAGCACGAAGATCGTTGCCTGGGAACCCTGTTGGTACAGTGGAACCTGCAACAGCCCATCGAAGCATTTCACGGTGTTTCCTTGTAATCATCTGGATGTTAGGCTCTCCATTATAGTTGGAAGAGTCAACAAATACCATCCTGTAAGATTCCAGGGGAAGTCCCGTAACCGGATGTTTTGCACTAGCTTGTGCTACAGCCCCATGGTCAAACATAGGAACTTTTACAACCCTGACCACATGGCCATCTACGTGTTCATAGGTAGTGAAAAATCCAGTCAGGGCAAGATTACGGCCACTTCCACTAACAAACTTACCATCATTGAACTGACGGTATGCCGTTGCAGAAAGTTCCTGTTTCATTGCCCGGTCAAATTCATCTGCTCCACCAAGACCAGTATAGAGTGTAAGGGATTTGTTTTGCCCGTCACTCATACCATAAAAAGTATCACGGATGATATTTTTAATTTTGTTGGTAGTGAGGATAGAATAAGACTCTTTGTTCTGGATTTGCTCAAGCAAGCCCGGACCAATTATAACTGGCTGCCCATTTTCATCCAACATAGAGGTGATGCCTTTTTCATTGTAAGATTGCTCACCATACCAGTAGTAGGATTCACACTCTTCTTTCCATTGCATCATATATTGCCACTCTTCAAAGTCAATCCAGTATTTAGAAGTTCCA
>SKHV01000462.1 GCA_007116765.1 Prolixibacteraceae bacterium
ATTGATAAGTGAAGGCAGGTTGCGCGTTTCCCACTTCGACATGGCATTAAGGGCAATGCTCTGCCACTGATGGCGGATAAATGGGTTCGAAAAACGTTCCAGAATTTTATCGGCAAAAGATTTTAATTCTTTGTCTTTACCTTCGAGTACAGTAAGCACTTCGTCGTAAACCAATTCCTTCATAAAGCTTCCTGTTTCGAGGTTTTCATATGCTTCGCGCACGGTTTCAATACCACTAAGAAATGAAACGGCATAACTCCCGGTGTGGCATCCATTAAGCACCTGCACTTTTTGTTCCCTGAAACGTTTCATGTCTTTTACAAACTTCACATCGAGCCCGGCTTTGTGGGCAGGGAATTCATCCTTTACCCAATCGGGGGCTTCAATTACCCACAAGTGGAAGTATTCGCCCACTACCACCAAATTATCTTCATAACCCAGTTCTTGTTGTATTTCCTTTATTTCGTCGCGCGGAAAACCGGGCACAATACGGTCGACCAGCGTACTGCAAAAACAGCAAGAGTTGTTCACCCAGTCCACGAACCCTTCGCCTAGATTCCAGTTTGCAGCATGCTCAAGCACATATTCTTTCAATATATCTCCATTGCGGTCAATAAGCTCACAAGCAAAAAAGACAAGTCCCTTCGAGGGGTCGGCATTGAAAGCCTTGTAGCGTTCGTACAACAAGGCACACACTTTACCGGGAAAAGAGTTTTGTGGCTGCATACTTGGCGTATCGCTGCTATCCATGGCAATTCCGGCTTCGGTAGTGTTTGAAAACACGAAACGTAAATCGGGATTCAAAATAGCATCGCGGTAAGTTTCAAATTGCGTGTAAGGATTTATGGCACGGTTCACACTATCGATAAGCGAAAATTCAGTTACCGGCTTCCCGTCCTTTATTCCTTTCAGGTAAACATGGTAGAGGCAATCTTGCTCGTTAAGCATATCGGCCATACCGGTGGGCAGGGGTTGCACAATATTGATACCGGCATCAAAACCAATTTCTTTGTTCATGCGGTGCACAATCCAATCGGTAAATGCACGTAAGAAATTCCCTTCACCAAATTGTAAAATACGGGTAGTGTATTTTTTTGCTTCTACTGCCGTTTCCCTGTTCAACTTCTTCATTTTCTGACCATTTAATTATTATGAAATATTTTTGCTTAATATGGCATTGCTCTATTCAAAAATGCCAGACCACAAATATATTGCAACAAGCTACAACAACCATATAAAAACAAAAATACTTTTTCATAACAAACAGATAATGAGAACTAAAACACAATGCAAACGTTTGCATTATTTGCAATAAATCAAGCACTTGCATTAAAAATTTTAATGAAAATTGAATTGGATAAAACAATTGACTTGTTAAGGGAATGTTAAGGCTTACTTTACCACTTTATCCCAGCCGGCTTTCGACAGGTTTATATAGATTAGAAATGCGGCAACCAAGGCCAACACAAAGTAAACTGCCCCTTCGGCAAATTCACCAAAAATTATTTTCCCGGTGCCGAATAATGAAAACAACACCAGCAAGCAGCCCAACAACCAACTGCTGAACATACGCAAATAGCCGGTGTCTCCCTTTACATCGGGCAATTCAGCTGCAACGCTTTTCCAGCCCACCCCACCGGGATGCACTTTTTTGTAGAACGACAATAAGGTTTCGCGTTTCGTAGGCTTTGTAAGAAAGGTAACCACTAACCAAACCAGCGTGGACCAGGCCACAATAATAATAAGCGTAGTTTCAAAATCGAGTTTATATTTGAAAACCAGGATTGGATAAATGAAGTATGGTGCAATCATGGCAGACAGCTCGCTCCACGCGTTAATGCGCCACCAGAACCAGCGCAACAGCAACACCAAACCGATACCGCCACTACATGCCAGCACAAACTTCCATGCATCGCTGATTTTGTCGAACTGCGTAGTTACTATTAAAGAAAAAAGCATTAGAATAAAAGTGGTGATACGCGATACGTTTACATAATACTTTTCGGTTCCGTTTTTCTTTATAAAAGGTCTGAAAAGGTCGTTCACCACGTACGACGTGCCCCAAACCGTTTGCGAAGCAATGGTTGACATGTATGCGGCAAAAAAGGCGGCCAGCAATAAACCGAGCAAACCGGCAGGCATAAGGTCGCGTATCATCATCACGTAAGTAGCGCCTTTATCGGCTTCGTTTGGATATAGTACCAAAGCACTCAGGGCAACCAGTATCCATGGCCACGGCCGCACGGCATAATGTGCCACCTGAAACCACAGGGTAGCCAGCAGCGAGTGCTTTTCGTCCTTGGCCGACATCATTCGCTGAGCGATGTAACCGCCACCTCCGGGTTCGGCTCCGGGATACCAACTTGCCCACCACTGTACGCCAAGGTACGCCACAAAAGCAACCGTGCTCATTTTAAGCACGTCGGCTCCGGCAGAGGAACTTCCCTCGCCCACTTTCGGGAAAAAATCGAACACCCAGGGAGTTGAGGCCAGCTGTGTTTTGAGCGCATCAACCCCACCAACCTGCCTTATGGCAAATACGGCAAGTACAATGCTGCCTCCCATGGCCATTACAAACTGAAAGGTATCGGTTATGGAAACGCCCCACAAACCCGAGAGCGATGAGTAAATAGTAACAAAAACAATGAGCATGGCCACAAGTACTAAATGCGAACTAAAAGTTAGGCCCAGAAAATTGAATTCGCTTTGACCGAAAAATGATAAATCGGGGAACATTACCTGTAGTATTTTCACCATGGCAAGATTCACCCAGGCAATTACCACGGTATTCATTATTACCCCAATATATACTGCCCTGAACCCACGTAAGAAACGTGCAGCCTTACCCGAATATCGAA
>SKHV01000163.1 GCA_007116765.1 Prolixibacteraceae bacterium
CAAATAATCAACCCCCCAAACCTCCCTTAAAATTGTATCTTTAATCTTCACTTCTTCATTCGATATTCAGTATTCGTTATTCAGTATTCTTTATTAAATTCTCCCTCTCGTGCTGAGCTTAGTCGAAGTATCGGGGGTTAGGGGGCTTTAATCCTTAAGGCAACGGACGGAGAAACCGAATGCTCGATTGTTAGTATCCATACCAGCAACGGAACTATTGATGATGAACTTCTGGGCTTTGGTTCCTGAAACGGTACTAGTCCAATAGTCGCCAAAGTCACTACTGAGGATCGAGCCGCTTTCGTGGAGGCGGTTACCTACCAATGGTAATTTAAGCGGCGAGGCATAAGCGCCAGCTGCGTTACTAGAACTCCAGTTTTGTCGCTCGGCATTCCACTCTGCTTCGGTAGGTACACGATAACCTGTTGGGCAAGGGTTGTTGGTACCGTTTACGCCCTGCCATAAATCATCCACCCCTAAAAGTGAAGGGTTTACCCAATTATTATCACCGTTATCACGCAAAATAAATTGACCGTCCCAAGCATTTCCTGATGCATTAAAATTGGGTACACCATTGGTTGATATTACTACACTATAGGTAAGAGAATTTCTTTTTTCATGCCCATCGGCTGCTCTTCCCCATTGGTACAGGTCGCCGTAAGAATCTTCATCGGTGCTAGACGTAGCAACTTGGCTAGCACCTAAATTACGATCCATCCAAACTACACCATTGGCGCCTATTACAGTTGGTACATCTGCCGCTCCATCGCATACACTTATCCAAAATTGACTGTTGTAAATCTGTAAACATTTGGTATTTGTGTTATAAATTAGTAATCCTTCTACAGGATTAGCAATTGCATCACGCTGCGTAGTAGTCAATCGTGGAGGTAAAAACCCTTTTTCTGTAGAAGCTAACTCTAAAATTGCTGATTCACTTGGGTTCGTGATGCCAATAGCTACCTGAGCTACAACGGTATTGAACCCTAAAAGGGTAAGCCATACAAGTAAAATTGTTTTATTCATTTGTTATATTTTTTTGTCTTCTGTCGCGAACTGTCAACTGTGAAAATGGGTTATTTCAAATTTCAGATGTATTATTTCAAGTTTGTTAATTCTCATATCTCATTTCATAATACTCACCACTTCGTAGTTAATTCTCAATACTGATGAAAGATTTAGTTTTTTTTCAATTTTTCATTTCTTAATTTGTAATCCGTAATTTGTGAACCGTAAACTGGTTTTATTTTTCATACCAAAATTCTGATTTTTCAATTCACCACATCTAACTTCTAACTTCTCATATCTCATCTCTTACTTCTTAATTCAATATTAATTATTCGATATTAAGTGGCTAAGGGGCTTTAATCCTTAATACAACGAATAGAGTTACCATCAGCACGATTTCTATTATTTACTGCTGCAGTTGTACTGTTAAATACAAGTCTTCTAGCGTCTGTTCCTGAAACCGTACTAGACCAATACCTGCCTAGAGAGTCAACTGAATCCAAGTTACCATTGAAACGAATACGGAAGCCAGCTTCGGGCAATTTGAGTGGTGACGAAAATGCACCCGCATTATCATTACTACTCCAACTTATGCGTTCTGCATCCCATTCGGCTTCAGTAGGTATACGGTAACCCAATGGGCAAGGATCATCTACTGTTTTTACAATATCACCACCTATAGTTTCATTAGCATTCCATCTATTACTGTCTTGAGTATTTAACCAATCAAAGGGAGAAGAGTTTATGGTTATAAAAGCACTCCCCTCATTTCCTGAAGCTACGGGACCATTTGAAGTTGTTGAATTTCTTTTTTCATGCCCATCAGTTGTTCTCCCCCATTGATATAAATCTCCATAGCTATTGGCATCTGTGCTAGAAGTAGCAACTTGACTTGCTCCTAAGTTCCTGTCCATCCATATTTCTCCTGTTTTGGAAATCACTACATCTACCTCACCGAAATCTGCCCAATTTGCTTTGGTATAAAACTGTAAGGATTTTGTATTTGTGTTATAAATCAGTAAACCAGCGGGCGGATTGTTGATATTATTACGTTGATTTGTGCTTAGGCGTGGTGGTAAAAAACCCTTCTTAGTACTGGCAATATCTAACACTGCATTTACATTTGGTGTTTTGGTTTTTATGCCTACATCTCCTGCTCCACTTGGTTCTGGACTGGTGTTTACAGGCGTTTTTGCCCGTTCGTTGTAGGTGACCCAATGGTCTCCATCACAAAATTCAATAGCATTGGTGCTGATGTTAAAAATAATTAAGCCCGCATGTGGCGACCGTATCAAGTCTCGTTGCGCTGTTGTCATCCTTGGTGGTAAAAACCCTCTTTCTGTTGAAGCTAACTCTAAAACGGCTGATTCACTTGGATTTATGGTGCCGATACCTACTTGAGCGTAGGCAGTGCTCAAGGCGATAAATGCAAGCATTATTAGCGTAAAAATTTTTATTTTCATTACTCTTCTCTTATCTGTTGTGAATTGTGAACCCGGGTTATTTCAAATGTCTCATTTCTCACTTAATTTTTCTTTATTCGATATTTTTTGTTCGTTGTTTGTGAACGGTGATCAGTGAACTGTGAATCTGTCGACTGTCAACTGTGTACTGAGGTTATTTCAAATTTCAGATTGATTGACTCTCGCAAAGGCGCAAAGCTGATTTCAATCTATCATTAAACATCCCACATATAATTTCTCACTTCTTATTTCTCACTTCTTATTTCTAAATACTTATTTATCAATACTTTATACTTAATTCCGTATTCAAAAAACACCCACCTAACCTCCATCAAGGGAGGAACTAAAAAAATCTTGGTGAAGTAATTTCAAAAATTTCACTTCTC
>SKHV01000389.1 GCA_007116765.1 Prolixibacteraceae bacterium
ATCATGAAATTCAGCAATTAAGTATCCAACAAAATAAGCTTAGTAAAGCCGATGAATTTTCATCGCTGATTCAATCAATAGGTGGAACAAATATCAATGCAGGTACAATTTACGACTATACCACCTATTATAATTCCTTCCCCAAAGAGCAGCTGGACAAATGGCTCGATATTTTCTCGGTACGACTCATGAATCCGGTTTTCAGACAATTTCAAACCGAACTGGAAGTAGTGTACGAAGAATACAACCGTTTCCTCGACAATACCAACAGGCAAGTTAATCAGTTTGTTTTTGAACATGCTTTTAGTGAAACTCCATACAGCAGAGCTGTTCTTGGCACAGGAGATCACCTCAAAAATCCAAAACTGAGCGAGTTGATTAAGTATTATGAAACTTGGTATGTACCGCAAAACATGGCCTTGATTCTTGTTGGCGACTTAAAAACCGAAGAAATTGCCAACATGGTAAACCGCCGATTTGGTCGCATACCCCAGGCCGAACAATTGACTCAGCGTACCAATATTGTACCCAACGAAATAAAAGGAAGAAAACAAATCTCGGAAAGAATTGGCGAAATGCCACAAACATTACTTATATATAACGGAGTTACTCGCGGGCACGATGATGAATTTGCTCTTGAAATTGCCTTGCAAATGCTAAATAACCGGAACAGAACGGGTATTCTAGATAAACTTGCAATTGAAGGTGATTTAATGATTGCTTATTCTTCACTGGTTTCATTAGCAAACGATGGAAAAATTATCATTAACGCAACTCCTTCATACGATTATGCCCAAAGGCGTTTTGAGTCACACCGACGTGTGGAACGCATGCTTACACGAGCTGTCGATCAACTACTGAAAGGTGATATTGAGGACTGGCTTTTCGAATCGGTAAAAAACAACATGATACGCATGCACATGCGAAATACTGAATACTCATCCAACAAAGCTCAATTGATTTCTGATGCCTTTGTAAACAACTACGATATTGCACGTGTATTGGACTACCCTGCCATTATTCAATCCATTACAATGGACGATGTGCTTCGTGTAGCGAAAGAATATTTAAATAACAATTACATTGCCATGCACCTTAACGAAGGGAAGAAGAACAAAACTGAACATATTGAAAAACCATCGCTACCCGAAATGCCCGATATTGTGAATGAAGAAAAATCGATTTATGCGCAGTGGTTCGAACAGGTTCCGGTTGAAGCTGCGTCACTCAAAGAAACAAGTTTTGACGATGTAAGTATTGAATACATAAACGACAGAAGCCGTTTGTTTTATTATGCGAATCCTGTGAACGATATTTTCACCATGACACTAAAATACGGCATTGGAGAACGCGAAATGCCCGAATTGGGGATGGCAACCTCGCTGATGAACAATGCCGGTGTTTTGGCTACCTTCGAACCCCAGGAGTTTCGTAATGCATTGAGTCAGGTCAATGCAACAGTCTCCTATTCGGTGGACGACGATTATACTTATGTACAAGTAGAAGGTACCGAAGATCAACTCACCCTGGTTTGCAACCTCATTACCCGTCAAATTCTAATGCCCAAGCTCGACGAAAAACAGATTAACAACGTAAAAGGACAAGTTATACAAACCAGGCGAATAGAAAAAAATAACGCGGACATGCAACAAAATGCATTGATTGAATATATGCGTTACCATGATCGATCTGATTATATTGACCGAAAAAGCGACCGGGAAATAATTGATCTCACCATTTCGGATTTAACCACAGCTTTCCAAAAAGCGACTGACTACGCTGCCGAAGTGCACTATGTGGGAAATCTTCCCTTTGAAACAGTACATGAAATTTTAAGCGCCAACCTTCCCCTGAAGGCCGACGAGCTTGAAAGCCAATCGCCACAAGTAAAACAGCGTGTTAATTACACAGAAAACACCATCTACTTTGTTCCCAACAACGATGTAACCCAAAGCCGCATTCTCTTTTTCATGGAAGGCAAGGATTATTCACCCCAAAATGCAGCAACACTTGATGTATTCAACAGGTACTTTGGTGGAAGCTGGGGTTCCCTTGTAAATGAAGAAATCAGAGTAAAACGCTCAATGGCATACACTGCCGCTGCCGCTTTAATTCCCCCACCTCTGGAAAAAGAAAAATACAGAATGGATGGTTTTATTGGCACACAGGCCGACAAAACCATCGATGCCATTGAGGTATTTTTGGATTTAAAAAACAACATGCCTCAATATCCCGAACGCATAGATGTAATCAAAAACAACGTAAGCTTTGCACTTATGGCAGGACAACCACATTTTAGAAATGTGAGTCAGAATTACGAATCCATGAAAAACCGGGGCTTTTCACAACCGGCAGCACATTACATTGTCCCTGCCGTTCAGGAAATGACTTTCGACGATTTGCTTTCATTTTACGAGGAGGTAGTTAAAGAAACTCCCATTGTGATAGGCATAGTGGGTAATCCACGTCAGGTGAATATTGCGGAGCTTGAAAAATTTGGTAAAGTTGAACGAATAAACTTAAGCCGCTTATACAAGAACTAAAAGGATAGCTATAAATACATAACACTTTATGAGGCTGTCTAATAAGTCTTTGTCAGACCACTGAGACACAAAATCACTAAAGCAACACAAAGCATAATATGCTCATAATGAATTTTTTGTGAATTTTTAGTGTCTTTAAGTCTTTGTGGCAAATATAATTTTCATGACTTTTTAGACAGCTTCTTTTTGTTTTAATGTTTACTTTTGAAAACAAATCACACAAATACAGCAAAATGAATAAGTTCAAAACATTGATTTACTTTTCGCTATTTCTGGCGTTTTGTTTGTCCGCATGCAATAAGGACGATTTTG